>NZ_RCNZ01000125.1:0-70096 GCF_004307525.1 Pseudomonas sp. Sample_21
CACGGTTGGCGATCAGGATCTTTTTTATCACTTGGAGGTTCCCTTGAGCCGGTGGCACCACGACCTGCTGGAGCCAGGTCGACGCGTGACCAAATGTTTCAATTCAGTCGCAGGTCCACACTAGCGCCGCTGAGGGATTAACAAAAATGAATAAAAATTGGGTCAGGCATAAGTAAACACTTATAGTCGGAACATCCGTGTGCCGTGAGAGCCTGAATAAAATGCGTAAGTCATTGATGCGTATGACATTGCGTCAGTTGCAGATCTTCAATGAGGTGTGTGATTTACGCTCCTACAGCCGCGCCGCCGAGGAAATGTCCCTCACACAGCCGGCGGTGAGCCTACAGATTCGTCAGCTTGAAGAGCTGATCGGTCAGCCGCTTTTCGACTATGTCGGCAAAAAACTCTACATGACCGAGGCGGCGGAAGCGCTCCAACGTGCCAGTCGCGACATTTTCGGGCGGCTGGAAAACCTCGATATGCAACTGTCGGACATGCAGGGTTCGCTGCAGGGTCAGCTGAAACTGGCAGTGGAATCGAGCGCGAAATATTTCGTGCCGCATTTGTTTGCTGCGTTCAAGCGCCAGCATCCGGAAGTCAATTTGCAGCTGACTGTGGTCAACCGTGGCCAGGTCATCCGCCGCCTCTCGGACAACCGCGATGATCTGGTGATCATGTCGATGGTGCCGCAGGACATGGGCCTGGAATTTCTGCCGTTTCTCAACAATCCGATTGTCGCCGTGGCGCGCCCGGATCACCCGCTGGCGCACATGGGCCCGCTGCGCTTGCAGGATCTGGAGCCGTATACGCTGCTGATCCGCGAGCAGGGCTCGGGCACGCGTCTGGCCTGCGAAGAATATTTCAAGGAAAAGCGCGTGCATTTCACCCAGACCCAGGAAGTAGCGTCCGCCGAAGCCCAGCGCGAATGCGTGGTGGCGGGTCTGGGCCTGGCGCTGTTGACGCGCCACGCCCTGAACCTGGAGCTGGCGACCGGCGGCCTGGTCGAGCTGCCGGTCGAAGAGTTGCCGCTGCTGCGCAGCTGGTGTCTGGTGCAGGCCAAAGCCAAGCGGCTGTCACCGGTGGCGCACGCCTTCCTGGCGTTCATCCGCAGCGAGCGGGCGCAGATTATTGCGATGGTTGAGCGTTTCGACGGGAAGCTGCGGGCGTCGCCTGCCAGTGCGTGATCTCGGGAAAATCGCCGATCTCAGCCTGAAGCTGGCGAAGTTCGAAGCGATCTTCGATTGCGCGGCGAAATTCCATGCGGCGCTGATCTTCCTGCTGACGACGGGTTTTCGCGGCGCTGTTGCGTTCTTCGTAGGGCTGAGCCATTTCGATTCTCCCAAGGCGAGTACGGGAGTTTCACGATAGGCGTGGGGGATGACGGTTTGGCTGCGCGGGGATGACAATGTGATGAAATGTGCGCAGGGATATGCTGTTGTTGAAGACGCTTTCGCGAGCAGGCTCGCTCCCACATCTGATCCCATTATGACCCAGAGTTTGTGTTCTCAGGAGGTCCCCAGTGGGAGCGAGCCTGCTCGCGAACAAGGTCGGAACGACCTTGCTCAATCATCCAGGGCTTTCACGGCTTTTGGAGACAAACGCAAACTGCGCAGACTGCGCTTCACGCTCTTGAGGTGATTGACCAGGCTCGGCCCGCGCGCCATGGCCACGCCCATTGCCAGCACGTCGATCACCACCAGGTGGGCGATTCGCGAGGTCAGCGGCGTGTAGATCTCGGTGTCTTCGTGCACATCGATAGCCAGATTGACGGTCGACAGTTCGGCCAACGGCGTCTGGCTCGGACACAGGGTGATCAACGACGCCCCGCTTTCGCGAACGAGGTTAGCGGTGATCAGCAAATCCTTGGAGCGCCCCGACTGGGAAATACAGATCGCCACATCGGTAGGCTTCAGCGTCACAGCCGACATCGCCTGCATGTGCGGATCGGAATACGCCGCCGCGGTCAGCAGCAAACGGAAGAACTTGTGCTGTGCATCCGCTGCCACCGCACCGGAAGCACCGAAGCCGTAGAACTCGACACGCTGCGCCTGGGACATCAGCGTCACTGCGCGCTGCAACTCGACCGGGTCGAGCTTCTCGCGCACTTCCATCAAGGTGTGCAGCGTGGTGTCGAAAATCTTCAGGCTGTAGTCGGCGACGGAGTCGTCTTCGTGGATCGCGAACTGGCCGAAGCTGGCGCCGGCGGCCAGGCTTTGCGCCAGTTTCAGCTTGAGGTCCTGAAAGCCGGAACAACCGATCGCGCGGCAGAAACGCACGATGGTCGGCTCGCTGATGCCGACGCTGTGAGCCAGGTCGGCCATGGAACTGTGCATCACCGCCGCAGGGTCAAGCAGCACGTGGTCGGCGACCTTGAGCTCCGACTTGCGTAACAGGTGACGTGACTGGGCGATGTGTTGCAGCAGATTCAAGGGGTTGGACTCTTCTTGTGGGCAAGGATGTAGCAAGCTTGTAGTTATACTACATGAAAGGGCATTTTGCCTGCTCAATGCGTAACTCGATGTCCCGGCGTCAGGCACGCTGAGGAGCATGTAGCCCTTACGGCGGGTTTTTCTGATCACGCAAAAGCCCGGCCAGACAAGCAGCGTCTACCGGCCGGCTGATCAGATAACCCTGCACTTCGTCGCAGTGTTCGGCGCGCAGAAATGCCAGTTGATCCTCACGCTCGACGCCCTCGGCCACGACTTTCAGGGCCAGCCCGTGGGCCATGGCGATGATCGCGCGAGTGATCGCTGCGTCCGCACTGCCCTCGCTCAAGCCGCGAATGAACGCCTGATCGATCTTCACGTAATCCACCGGAATGCGCTTGAGGTAACTCAACGACGAATAACCGGTACCGAAATCATCGATCGCCAGTTTCACTCCCAGATCGCGCAGTTGCTGGAACGTCGCAATGATGTGTTCGACGCTGTCGAGCAAATGACTTTCGGTCAGCTCCAGCTCGAGGCAGTGCGGCGCCAGCCCGGTTTCTTCCAGCACTTGCCGGACCAGACTGACCAGCTTGCCCTGGCGCAGCTGATGCACCGACAGGTTCACCGACACGCGGATCGGCGCCAGGCCCTGGCGCTGCCATTCGCACGCTTGCCAGCACGCCTGACGCAAAACGAATTCGCCGATCGGCCCGATCAGACCGGTCTCTTCGGCCAGGCCAATGAAGTCCGCCGGCGGCACCTGGCCCATGCTCGGATGATCCCAGCGCACCAGCGCTTCAGCGGCATTCATGCGGCCGGTTTGCAGGCACAGTTTCGGTTGGTAGAACACCGTCAGTTGCTGTTCTTCAATGGCCCTGCGCAAGTGGTTTTCCAGCTGCAAACGCTCGAGTGTGCTGGCTTGCAGACTGTCGGTGAAGAACTGGAAATTGTTGCCGCCCAGATGTTTGGCATGCTGCATGGCCATGTTCGACTGGCTGACCAGCGCCGAGATCTCACGCGCGTTGTCCGGCAACAGGCTGATGCCCATCGAAGCGCTGACCACCAGTTCATGCCCGTCAACGCTCAGCGGCAAACGCAGCTTGGCCGACAACCGCGTCGCTACCCGTGCCAGGCTCGACAGATTGCCGTAGGCATCGAACAGCACGGCAAATTCGTCACCGGACAAGCGCGCAATGGTGTCGGCTTCCGGCAAGGCATTGACCAGCCGCCGGGCCATCTTCTGCAGGAGCTGATCGGCGACTTCATGGCCGAGACTGTCATTGAGCAATTTGAAGCGATCGAGATTGATGTGCAGCAACGCCAGACTGCGGCGCCCGCCCTGGCGCACGCGCTGATGGGCTTCGTGCAGGCGTTCGCGGAACAGCGAACGGTTGGCCAGGCCGGTGAGCTCGTCGTAATGGGTCAGATAGCGCAGGCGTTCTTCCGAGGCCCGCCGCGCCGAGAGATCGGCGAAGAAGCCGACGATATGGCTGACATTGCCACGGCTATCACGCACGGCATTGAGTTGCAGCCACTGCGGATACAGCTCGCCGTTCTTGCGGGTTTCCACGAGTTCGCCCTGCCAACTGCCGTGCTGCTCCAGCGCATGACGGATCGCCACATAGTGACGACGGGCATCGCGGCTGCACGGCAACTCGACGACGTTGCGCCCGAGCATGTCGTCTATCTCGTAACCGGTAACCCGGCTGAAAGCCTGGTTGATCGCGATCAGCGCGTATTCCGGGTCCAGAATCACGATGCCTTCGCTGGCCGCTTCGAACACCGTCGCCGCCAGCCGCTGCTGCTCTTCAAGGCTTTTGCTGGCGCTGATATCGCGACGGGTGCCGACCATACGGATCACCCGGCCGCTGGCGCTGCGCTCCACGGCGCGGCCACGGTCCTCGATCCACACCCAGTGACCGTCGCCGTGGCGCAGGCGATATTCGACCTGATAATCCTCGGTGCGCCCCTTCAGATGCTCGACCAGGGCGAACTTGAGTGACGGCACATCTTCAGGATGCAGTCGTGGCTTGAGGTCGCGCAGCAGCGCGGTGACGTATTCCGGGGCGAGGCCGAACAGTTCCTGAATCTGCGTGTGATGGACCTCGTCGGTCTGCAGATTCCAGTCCCACAATCCGAGCTCACTGGCCTTGAGCGCCAGCGCCAAGCGCGCTTCGCTTTTGCTCAGGGCCTGATTGGCGGCATCCAGTTCGCGGCTGCGCTGGGCCACGCGATCTTCGAGATCGACCTGCGCTTCACGCAACTGCGCCTCGGCACAGCGGCGCTGTTCGATCTCTTTGCCCAGCTCCTGATTGAGTTGTTCGCTGCGCGTCTGCGCTTGCTGCAAATGCTCGATCAGGTGCTGATTCTGGAAACGCCGAAGCAATCCACGGTCGATCAGCCGATTGACCTGCCACGCCACCACGCTCAACGAACCGAGCAGGATCAGACCCAGCCAGCCCCAGCCCCGGGCCTGATCGTCGCCGCCCCAGAACAGGTAGCCGATCGCTGGCAGCAGGCACGGCAAGGTAAACGAGAGGAACGCCGGCAGGCTCACCGCGTAGGCGACACTGGCCGACAGCGTTGCCGCGCCGATCAGGCCAAACACCCAGGCTTGCTGCATGAAGTTGTCAGCGGGTACCAGAGCGATGCCGGCTCCGGCCAGTGTCAGGCCGGTCATGGTCGAACCGAGCAGGAACATGCGGAACCAGATCGGCTGGGCCTGACGATCAGGAATCGCCGAATCGAACGCGGCTACCTGAATCACCCGCAGCGCGACCAGCGACAGCAGCCACACCAGCCAGACGCTGACCACGAAGTAGCGCTGCGGGCTCCAGAGCAAAGCGGCGCAGACCAGACCATTGATCAACATGAACAGCGTGGGCAACAACGAGCCCTGATACAGCAGACGCGTGCGCTCCACCGCCATTTCGACGGCATAGTGCTTGCGGATCACCCGGGGGTCCACGGAGGGCCCCGACAGTTCGGCGCTGAGGATCATGGGCAACGTTCTTGTTCTTATAGGAGGGCGTGCGCCCGAAACGTGGACGGAGCATACACAAGCCGATCCCGATGCCAAACTGCTGCCGATCACAATTGCGGGGAAATTTTCCGCCGCTTGCGCACCGCTGCAACCCCTCAGGCGAGACGGGCCGAAGCCTGCAGCCAGTGACCGACCGGTCGTCATCGGCAGCACTTTCATCGGCTAATGCAACGCACGGTTTGCCCGGGCCTGCGGCGCACCCTAGAATGCCCCGATGCGCGATGATCTCTCCCTTCTGCTGAACTCCCTCAACGATGCCCAACGCCAGGCCGTAGCAGCCCCCGTTGGCCGTCAGTTGGTCCTGGCCGGCGCCGGTTCCGGTAAAACCCGAGTGCTGGTGCACCGTATCGCCTGGTTGATCCAGGTCGAAAACGCCTCGCCTCACTCCATCCTGTCGGTGACCTTCACCAACAAGGCCGCTGCCGAGATGCGCCATCGCATCGAGCAGTTGCTGGGCATCAACCCGGCCGGCATGTGGGTCGGCACCTTCCACGGCCTCGCGCACCGCTTGCTGCGGGCGCACTGGCAGGAAGCGGGCCTGAGCCAGACCTTCCAGATTCTCGACAGCGATGACCAGCAGCGTCTGGTCAAGCGGGTGATCCGCGAGCTCGGTCTGGACGAGCAACGCTGGCCGGCGCGTCAGGCGCAGTGGTTCATCAACGGCCAGAAAGACGAAGGTCTGCGGCCGCAACACATTCAGGCCAGCGGCGACCTGTTCCTGGCCACCATGCGCGGCATCTACGAAGCCTACGAGTCGGCGTGCCTGCGGGCTGGCGTGATCGATTTCTCCGAACTGCTGCTGCGCGCGCTCGATCTGTGGCGCGATCACCCCGGCCTGCTGGCGCACTACCAAAAGCGCTTCCGGCACATTCTGGTCGACGAGTTCCAGGACACCAACGCCGTGCAGTACGCCTGGTTGCGCCTGCTCGGCAAGGGCGGCGACAGCCTGATGGTGGTCGGCGACGACGACCAGTCGATTTACGGCTGGCGCGGGGCGAAGATCGAGAACATCCATCAGTACTCTTCCGACTTCCCGGACTCCGAGACGATTCGTCTGGAGCAGAACTACCGCTCCACCGCCGGGATCCTCAAAGCCGCCAACGCGCTGATCGCCAACAACACCGGGCGTCTCGGCAAAGAGCTGTGGACCGACGGCGGCGACGGCGAAGCGATCAACCTGTACGCCGCGTTCAACGAGCATGACGAAGCGCGCTACGTGGTAGAAACCATCGAAAGCGCGCTGAAAACCGGTCTGGCCCGTAGCGATATCGCCATTCTGTACCGTTCCAACGCCCAGTCGCGGGTGCTTGAAGAAGCCCTGCTGCGCGAGCGGATCCCGTACCGCATCTATGGCGGACAGCGCTTCTTCGAACGCGCGGAAATCAAGAACGCCATGGCGTACCTGCGTTTGCTTGAGGGTCGCGGCAACGACGCGGCGCTGGAGCGAGTGATCAACGTACCGGCGCGGGGCATCGGCGAGAAAACCGTCGAAGCGATTCGCGAGCATGCGCGACACAGCGACGTATCGATGTGGGAAGCGATGCGCCTACTGGTGGCCAACAAAGGCCTGACCGGTCGCGCCGCGAGTGCGCTCGGCGCGTTCATCGAACTGATCGAGAACCTCGCTGCCAAGTGCGCCGAGATGCCGCTGCACCTGATGACGCAAACCGTCATCGAGCAGTCCGGTCTGATCGCTTATCACGAAGCGGAAAAAGGTGAGAAAGGCCAGGCCCGGGTGGAAAACCTTGAGGAACTGGTCAGCGCCGCACGCAACTTCGAGAACACCGAAGAGGACGAAGAACTGACGCCACTGGCGGCCTTCCTCGGCCACGCTTCGCTGGAGGCCGGCGACACTCAGGCCGACGAGCACGAAGACAGCGTTCAGCTGATGACCCTGCACAGCGCCAAAGGCCTGGAATTCCCTTACGTGTTCCTCGTGGGCATGGAAGAAGGCCTGTTCCCGCACAAAATGAGCCTGGAAGAACCGGGGCGTCTTGAAGAGGAACGGCGTCTGGCTTACGTCGGTATCACCCGGGCGATGCAGAATCTGGTCATGACCTACGCGGAAACCCGGCGCCTGTACGGCAGCGAAACCTACAACAAGGTGTCGCGTTTCGTCCGCGAAGTGCCGAAAGGCCTGATTCAGGAAGTGCGCCTGTCCAATAGCGTCAGCCGACCGTTCGGCGGCAACCAGTCGATGAGCGGCAGCAGCCTGTTCAGCGGCAGCGAGATTCCGGAAACCGGTTTTGTGCTCGGTCAGGCCGTACGTCACTCGATCTTCGGCGAGGGCGTGATCCTCAACTTCGAAGGCTCCGGCGCCCAGGCCCGGGTGCAGGTGAACTTCAGCGAAGGCAGCAAGTGGCTGATGCTCGGCTATGCCAAGCTGGAAGCGATCTAACCACCGGCACTGAACCCATGTGGGAGCGAGCCTGCTCGCTCCCGCAGGTTATGCGACGCAAGTACATCAATCCCTCTGAACCTATCGCCTTTTCCTACAGACAAAAGTACATCGGCTGATTGCCTCGCCAAGCTGAACGCAACCTGTCAGGCAAAAGCCCGAAACACTCTCTCGCTAGCCAGTAACACTTCAGCTGTGCAACATGGCGCGCGTGTCTCCACAAAACGGGAATACCCTTTATGAAACGTTTTCTTAGCATCGCCATGGCGTTGTGCATCGGCCTGACGATGAGCCTCGACGCCAACGCCAAGCGCTTTGGTGGTGGCAAAAGCGCCGGCGCTGCGCCGACGCACCAGACCAGCCAGATGGCTCCTTCTTCTCCAGGCGTGGGCGGCGCAACAGCGACCGCTGGCGCTGCCGGTGCTGCTGGCGCCGCAGCCAAGGCCGGCGGTGCTTCGCGCTGGCTCGGCCCTCTGGCGGGCATCGCCGCCGGTGGCCTGCTCGCGTCGATGTTCATGGGCGACGGCTTCCAGGGCATGCAGATCTTCGACATCCTGATCATGGCCCTGATCGCGTTCGTGATCTTCCGCTTCATCGCCGCCCGTCGTCGCAAGCAGCAGGAGCAATTCGCTCCGGCCGGCGCGCCGATGCAGCGTGAAGTGTTCGAGCAGAAGCCTGCCGCCATGGGTTCGATCTTCGGTGGTTCGGCTGCTCCGGCTGCCGCCCGTCCAGTGATCAACGCACCGGCCTGGTTCAACGAAGAGCGCTTCCTTGAAGCTGCGCGCAGCCACTTCCAGTCGCTGCAGCAGCACTGGGACGCCAACGAAATGGACAAGATCGCCGAGTTCGTGACCCCGCAAATGCTTGAGTTCCTCAAGCGTGAGCGTGCGGATCTGGGCGACGGTTTCCAGTCGACCTACATCGACAACCTGCAGGTGCAGCTGGACGGCGTCGACGATCGTGCCGACAAGACCATCGCCACCCTGACCTTCACCGGCGTGTCGAAAACCTCGCGTTTCGACCAGGGCGAAGTGTTCAGCGAAAGCTGGAACATGGAACGTCCGCAGGGCGACAACCAGCCTTGGCTGGTCGCCGGTATCCGCCAGAACGGCTGATCCCTGCTGCGCTTCACTTGCGGTAACAGAACCCCGGCCTCGGCCGGGGTTTTTCATTTCACGGTTGCATCTATGGCGAGCTACTGTATAAACCGGCCCATATAAACCGCGCCATTCAAGCAAGAGGATCCCGGACGTGGAAGAAATCATCGAACAACTGCGCGAAGCCAACGAACCCGTGCCGGTTCCATTGGAATTGCCAGACGAAGACCAATTGGTGGAGATCGAAGAAGAACTCTTCATCAACATTCCGTTCGTCTTCAAAGAGTTTTTGCTGACCGTCAGCGACGTGGTCTATGGCAGCCTCGAGCCGGTGACCGTCACCGACCCGCAATCGCACACCTATCTGCCGGACGTTGCCGCCAATGCCTGGGACGCCGGCGTGCCGCGTGACCTGATCCCGATCTGCCAGGACGGCGACGACTACTACTGCGTTGAAGAAGACGGCACCGTGGTGCTGTGGTCCGGCGAAGAAGAGCTGATCACCGAAGAATCATGGGAATCGGTGTGGCACTGGGCGCGGGACGTCTGGCTGGAAAGCTGATCCGCCACACGCCCCGGCAGGTCAATGCCCCGACGGCTCCTTGTGATTGTCGAGGGTTTCCAGCAAGGCCACCTGCATCCGCGTATGCACGCGGATGAACCAGCGCCACAGCAGCGCCGCCACGGCGGCCGCGACGACGGCGATCAGCACCAGCAGCTTGTTGGTCGGCAGGATACTGGCCGACAAGGCTGCCAACAGCAGGAAAATCACCAGCAGCGAGAGAATCGGGATCACTTCGGCGATCACCCGGCGCACTCGCTGCGTGTGACGCCCGGCCATCTCCGGCTTGACGCCCATTTCCGCCAGCAGCATCGACAGCGCCTTGAGCTTGCGGTAAGCGGCAATCAGGAACGGTAGCGAGACCAGCAACGCACCGCCCCAAATGAGAGCCTTCTGCCAGCTCGGATCGCTAATCCAGTCCTGCAGCCACAACGACATGCGCTCGGCGAAGTATGCGCCGGCAAAGAAGATCGCAATCACCAGCGCCAGATTGACCCCGACCTGCAACAGGATCCGCCGGATCATCGACGCCAGCAGCGCACCCTCGCCCTGCGGTTGAATACTGCGCAACCATTCGCCATACATGCCGAGCACCCGCCCGAGCCGCTTGGGCACAGCGGCCGAGAGCTTGATCGACAGCGGATCCGCCGCGCGAATCAGGTACGGCGTCAGCAGCGTGGTGATCACCGACACGGCCACAGCGACCGGATAGAGGAAGTTGCTGGTCACCTGCAAGGTCATGCCCAACGCGGCGATGATGAAGGAAAATTCGCCAATCTGTGACAGACCCATGCCTACCCGCAGTGAGGTCCGTCCGTCGTTGCCAGCGATAAACGCACCGAGGCCGCAGGACAGCATCTTCCCGAGCACTACGGCGACGGTGATCACCGCAATCGGCCAGGCGTATTCGATGAGAATCAGCGGATCGAGCATCAGCCCGATGGCGACAAAAAAGATCGCACTGAACAGGTCGCGAACCGGCTCGACCAATCGTTCGATTTTCAGCAATTGCCGCGACTCAGCCATGATCGCGCCGATCAGGAAAGCACCGAGCACCATGCTGTATTCAAGCTTGACCACCAGCAGGCAGAAGCCGAAACACAGGCCGAGTACGGTGATCAGCAGCATCTCGTTGCTTTCGAATTTCGCCACGTAAGCCAGCAGACGCGGTACCAACAGAATGCCGATGACCAGCGCGACGATCATGAACAGCGACAGCTTGCCGACCGTGGAGAAGACTTCGCCCGAGCTCACCGTGCCGCTGACGGCGATACTCGACAGCAGCGCAATGATGCCGATGCCAAGGATGTCCTCGACAATCAGCACACCGAAGATCAACTGCGCAAAGCGCTCGTTCTTCATCTTCAGGTCATTCAGCGCTTTGACGATGATGGTGGTTGAGGAGATCGCCAGAATCGCGCCGAGAAACAACGAATCCATGGTGTTCCAGTCGAACCAGCGACCGATTTCGTAACCGATCCAGATCATCAGGATGATTTCGAGAAACGCGGCAATGAACGCCGTTGCCCCAACCTTGAACAACTTGCGCAGGCTGAACTCCAGGCCAAGGCAGAACATCAGGAAGATCACCCCGAGTTCGGCCAGGGTCTTGATGGTTTCTTCGTCGTGAATCAGGCCGAACGGTGGCGTATGCGGGCCGATGATGAAGCCGGCGACGATGTAGCCGAGCACCACCGGTTGCTTGAAACGATGAAACAGCACGGTTACCACGCCCGCGACCAGCATGATCACTGCCAGATCCTGAATGAAACTGATGGCATGCATGGCGTGGGCTCCTTGATGACGAGGCGCGCGGACAGACGTCAGACGTTCTGCGCGAGCAGGGTAAAAATCCGCTTTTAATGTAGGAATTGCCCTTGGGCAGGGCTTTTGCAGGTTAACACCGCGACTTCGCTCTGGAAGCCGGTGCAATATATGGAAACAGATCGCTACCGGCGTGACGGCGGCCCGCCGCGCGGCGTCCCGATAACGGTGCTTTTTGAAAAGCCACCAGGTGCCCGCAGAGGCGCTTCCTGCAATCAGCCTTGATCCGTGAGAACGTTATGGAACCCGGAAACGCCCAGCTGTCGATGACGGTACTGATGACCCCCGACATGGCCAACTTCTCTGGCAATGTCCACGGCGGCACCCTGCTCAAATACCTCGACGAAGTGGCCTACGCCTGCGCCAGCCGTTATGCCGGGCGCTACGTGGTGACCCTGTCGGTGGATCAGGTGATTTTCCGCGAGCCGATTCATGTCGGCGAACTGGTGACGTTCCTCGCCTCGGTCAACTACACCGGCAACACGTCGATGGAAGTTGGCATCAAAGTGGTCACCGAAAACATCCGCGAACGCTCGGTGCGCCACACCAACAGCTGCTTCTTCACCATGGTCGCGGTGGATGATCAGCGCAAACCGGCCGCCGTGCCACCGCTGCAACCGCAGAACAGCGAAGACAAGCGCCGCTTCATACAGGCGCAGCAGCGCCGACAGATTCGTCAGGAACTGGAGAAGCGTTATCAGGAGATCAAGGGCGACGCCTGATCAGCCTTGATTGATGTTGCCTGACAAATGGCTTTCGCGAGCAGGCTCGCTCCCACATTTGGAATGCATTCTTCCTGTGGGAGCGAGCCTGCTCGCGAATAAAGACGACCCGGTCTCAGAGACTGATCGCTGTAGCCTCGAATTTCACCCGCGGATGCGCAATGCGATCCTGCGCCCGCACCAGTTGCAGCTCGTAACTGGCGCACGCCTGGGTTTCCAGCAACACCTCATGCACTGCCGCTGCGGTGAATTCGAATGCCGCCAGCAGGCTGTCGCCCAGCAGTACCCGCGCCAGGAACAGACCAGAGGTCAGATCGCCGACGCCCACTGGCTGACGTGGAAACGCCAGCAACGGACGGCGCAAATGCCAACTGCCCTCAGCCGTCACCAACAACATTTCGAAGCCATCCGCCGGTTTGCCCGGGTAATCCAGGTGCTTGACCAGTACCGCTTTCGGTCCGCGCGCCAGCAGCGCCCGTGCCATCGCCAGGCAATCGAACAGCGACTGCGGCTTGCGCCCGGAAAAACTGTCCAGCTCCAGTTGATTCGGGCACATGATGTCCGCCACGGCCGCGGCCTCATCCAGGAGGAAGTCGCTGACCTCGGTGGGCACGCTGCAGCCTTTCTCCGGATGGCCCATCACCGGATCACACAGATACAGCATCTTTGGATTGACCGCTTTGATCCGCGCCACACCGCTGAGAATCGCCCGTCCCTGCGCGGCGCTGCCGAGATAGCCGGACAGCACCGCGTCGCAATTGCCCAACTCGCCAATTGCGGCGATGCCTTCGATCAGCTCGGGGATCTGCTGCGGCGCCAGCACCTCACCGGCCCACTGACCATACTGGGTGTGGTTGGAAAACTGCACGGTGTTGAGCGGCCAGACGTTGACCCCGACCCGCTGCATCGGAAAAACCGCAGCGCTGTTGCCGGCGTGGCCAAACACCACGTGGGACTGGATGGCGAGCAGATGAGGCGTACGTTTCATTCGGGTCATTCCGTAAAACGATTGAAATTCAAGCCGCGCAGTATGCGACGAAACACAGCCTGTACGACAGACCGGCGAGACAGTTAAGCTGACGCCATCATTTGGAGTTCGATGTCGATGCTGACCCTGGAAAACATCTTCGTGCTGATGCTGTTCGCCGCCGCTGGTGCCTGGCTATGGCACAACCACGGCTTGCGCGAGCGCGCGCTGGAGCGGGTCAAACAGCATTGCACCAACGTCGGCGTGGAGCTGCTGGACGGTAACGTCGCGCTGAAAAAGATCGGTCTGATCAGGGATGCCAACGGTCGCCGGCGGCTGGCGCGGGTCTACAACTTCGAGTTCACCGTGACTGGCGAAAGCCGCCACAACGGCACCGTCACCCAGTTCGGCGCGCACAGTGCGCAGATTGAATTGGCGCCCTACCCGGCGCCGTTCGACGACACGCCGCCGGTGGTCGAAGTGCACAAGCCTCGCGCCGAAGTCATCGAGCTGAGCCAGTGGCGGCAGGAACATACCAAGTGGAAGCCTTGAGCTGACTCACTGAATCCGGCATTCAGCCAAACCGGCTTGCAGCTGTTCGATGTTCTGCGGTTCAGCGAAGATCAGCTCGATTCTTGAGTCTTTTCGCCATTCGCTGGCTTGCCAACTCAGCTCGGCATGCTCCAGCGCATTGCCCGCAACCCAGCCATCCGTGCTGTGGATAACCAGTTTCGCCCGCTTCCAGTCAAGCGCGCTCAGCCAATAGGCGATGCGTACTTGATCAAATACCTGCCGCGGATGCCAGCGCCAACCGATGCTCCACCCACCCTCCTGCGCCTGATTTAAGCAAATCGGTTCGGCCGGATCGCTCCAGACTGCTGGCAGCTGTGCCAATCCAGTGGGCAGCGGCAGATGCCCTGCGCCTTCGTTCGCTTTTACTGCCAGCCCCGGCAGCTCGCTCAGAGGCAGTTGCGCTTGCTGCGTCCAGATCAGCCTGACGGGCGGCAGCCGACTGGCGATTTTCTCTCGAACCGCTTCATCGAGATCTTCGGCCTTGTTCAACAACAGCAAACCCGCGCTGGCCAACGCTTGCTGCTGAGCGTCCGGCAGGGTTCTACCCGCGTGCAGTGCCTGAGCGTCCAAAACCAGCACACAAGGCTGAACCGCCAGCACGCCCAGCCACGGCGCCTCGTTCAATTGCTTGAGCAACTGCGCCGGATGGCCCAGCCCGGATGGCTCGATAAACAGTCGATCCGGTCTGGCCTTGCGCAACAGACGGCCGAGGCCGATCTGGAATGGCGCGCCATTGACGCAACACAGGCAGCCCCCGGCCACCTCACCCAGTGCGATACCATCGGCGTCATTCGTCAGCAATGCAGCATCCAGACCGATCTGGCCGAACTCGTTGATCAGCACCGCCCAGCGTTCGTCCGCAGGCCGTTGCGCCAGCAACTGGCGAATCAGGCTGGTCTTGCCGGCGCCCAACGGGCCGGCGATGACGTGGGTCGGAATGTTCTGCAACATGGCGGGTACTTTCTGCGGACAGTTATTGAGGAGATCGAAGATGCGCTGGTCGGGATGGTCGTTGCTGTTGGCGCTGCTGTCGAGTGAAGCGTGGGCTCAGGCCTGCGTGGTGCACACACAGGGCGAACGGCTCGACGTCAAAGTCTGTCAGCAGAACCGGACGATTCCGCAGAAATTGTTCAATGACGGCTTCTGCCAACCGACGCTGGCCGGGCAGAAGGTCGAGGTGCAATACGTCGACCAGTGCCCCAGCGGCGCTTTCGGCGTGTGCAGCAACGCGCAAGTCGCCAATATGCCCTATCGCCAGGATATCCACTATTACGGCGTGGCCACTGATGCGGCGTATCTCAAGCCTTATTGCGAAGGCCAGAGCCAGGGCGCCTGGCGCAAGCCCTGATGTGTCAGCCGAGCCAGTCGAGGGTCAGCAACAGACGGCGTTCACCGGGTGCCGGTTGCGGCGAACGATGGATCAGGCCGAAGCCTTCATTGCCGTGCCATTTTTCGCCTTTGAGCAGCGCGACGTCGCCGCTGTTGAGCTGACGAATCGACGCTGGATCTTGCGGTTCGGCATTGGCCTGGCCAAGTTGCAGGCGATCCATCGCGCCCTCCTCAAGCCATTGGCTGCCGATGCCAGCGTAAGTAGTGATCAAGCGCACCGGCACGTGATCGACGTGGAAGCGCGGACACATGGCCTTGTCCAGCACACGCAAACGCACGCCGATACGCCGCGCCCCCAGCAGGCAGGCGAAGGCACTGATCAGCCATTTGAGATCGCTCATGAAACCTTCGAAACCTTGCAGATCACGCAGCCATGCAGCCAGACCGGCGAGATCCGGTTCGGCATCTTCGTCGGGCAATTCCAAACACAGCGACTCGGCCAAGGGCTCGTTGAGCGACAGCACCAATTGCGCAAAGTCGGCAATGTGCACGGGCAACTGGCGTTGCCAGACGGCGAGATTGGTCTGGTCGTCCAGGATTCGCGTCAACGTTTCCGGGGTCACACCCTGGTGCTGCTGACGGGTAAGAAGCGGCTGATCCTTGAGTGCGAGCATCAGGCGGCCTCTTCGTGCCAAGGGCCGAATGGATCAGGCAGCGAACGCCAGCCTTCTACACCCATGGCCATTTCTTCGTCGGTCAAAAGGCAGGCATCGAGTTCGGCGGTCAGTTGTAGGAAATCTATGTTCTGACCGATGAAAACCAGCTCCTGGCGGCAATCTCCTACGCTTGGAATCCAGTTTCCCATGATCGCCTGGACACTTTCCTGATCCTGCGGCCATTGATTCTTTGGCACAAAACGCCACCAGCGACCGGCGAATCCATGCCGCATCAAGCCACCAGCCTGCGACCAGCTACCGGCATCGGTGGGTTTGCTGGCCAGCCAGAAGAAGCCTTTGGAGCGCAGCAGCTTGCCGTTCAGCCAAGGCCGATCGATGAAGCTGAAGAAGCGTTGCGGGTGAAATGGCCGGCGCGCGCGGTAGGCCGTCGAGGCGATGCCGTATTCCTGTGTCTCCGGGACGTGCTCACCGCGCAGTTCCTGTAGCCATCCGGGCGCTTGTGCGGCCTGATCGAAATCGAAACGACCGGTGTTGAGGATTTTCTCCAGGGGGATTTCGCCCATCACCATTGGAATGATTTCAGCCTGGGCATTGAGGCGCTTGAGGATGGCGGTGAGTTCTTCACGCTCGTGCTGGCTGATCAGGTCGATTTTGCTGATCAGCAGGACGTCGGCAAACTCGATCTGCTCGATCAACAGATCGGTGATGGAGCGCTCGTCTTCTTCACCGAGAATCTCGCCGCGAGAGGCAAGGCTTTCGGCCGCCTGGTAATCGAGCAGGAAATTCACACCGTCGACCACGGTGACCATGGTATCGAGGCGAGCAATGTCGGCGAGGCTTTGCCCCTGTTCATCGCGGAAGGTGAAGGTTTCAGCAATCGGAAGCGGTTCGGAAATGCCGGTGGATTCGATCAGCAGGTAATCGAAACGATCCTCGCGAGCGAGTTTGCTGACTTCTTCCAGTAAATCTTCACGTAACGTACAGCAGATACAGCCATTGCTCATTTCGATGAGTTTTTCCTCAGCGCGGTTCAGGCTGACATCGCGCTGGACTTCACTGCCATCGATGTTGATCTCGCTCATATCGTTGACGATCACCGCAACGCGCAAGCCGTCTCGGTTACGTAGTACGTAATTCAAAAGTGTACTTTTTCCGGCACCGAGAAATCCTGAAAGTACGGTTACGGGTAATTTGGCTGACACTGGATAATCCTCATAAAAGGCAGCCGATTTACGCTTTTAGGTGTGCGCTTGGCGTGTTGCGCTTCATTTAACCGGGTCAAAGAAGGCATACGATTGTGATCGGCAGCTCAGGCTAGTTGCGATTTATGTTATAGTATAACAAGTTGATTTTGCCAGTCCGGCAGAGGAGATTTCGCAAATTGCTGCACCACCGATCGTGGAAACTCGCAATGAACAAGGGGTTGAAATGCCTGCTTTTGAGCTTTGCCATGTCGCTGGCCAGCCAAGCACAGGCGCACATGCCGGGGCCGGCGCACTGCACACGCAGCGCTAATCTGCTGGCGTGTGTAGACGTCGACGGCAATGCCTACAGCGTCAATACGGTAGGCACCACGCTTTACCTGCGCGGATTCGAGAAGGACGGCCATCGCTATTGGGCGCAGACCAACAGCCGCTTCGGCCAATTGACCTTTTTTACCGGCATTGCCTCCGATGGCGAGGCTTGGGTTGGCTATACCCGCCGTGTCGGTTGGACAACCATCAACCGCTTCTCCAGCTCGGGAGGGAGCAGCGCAAGGTTCACTTGCAGCCGGATGACGGGCTGCTAGTGAAATCCTTTTCATGAAAAAAGCATCGCTGAATGGATTGTTATAATGTAACGTAAATAGAGATCAATACGACGGTCTCAACCATGAATGCTCTTACTCTCCCGGATATCACCGCCCAATCTGCACGCCAGGCACTGCCCCTCGACTGGGTAGGCATGCGTGGGATTGCTCTACCCGTTGTGCTTGAAGGCCAATGCCTCAGCGCCAGAGTCGACGCTGGCGTGAGTCTCGATGATGGTGAAGCGCGTGGTATTCACATGTCGCGCTTGTATCTGGCACTCGAAACCCTCGAACAGCGAAGCCTTTCTCCCGCTTTGCTGCATCAGGTACTCAAGTGTTTTCTGACAAGCCATCAAGGTCTATCCGCCTGCGCGTATCTGAATATTCACACCGAATTGTTGCTGAAACGACCCGCGTTGGTCAGCCCCTTGGCCGGCTGGAAATCCTATCCGGCGTCCATTTCAGCGAGCCTGAAACAGCAAATGTTCCACGTGGAACTAAAAATTGAACTGCCCTATTCCTCGACGTGCCCATGCTCCGCAGCCTTGGCAAGGCAATTGATCCAGCAGCAATTCGTCGACGATTTCGCCAACAAAACTCTGCAACACGCAGATGTTTTGGCATGGCTTGGCTCAACCAAAGGGATCGTAGCGACGCCGCACAGCCAACGCAGCTATGCGCAACTGCACCTGCATCTCGACAGTTTCATCGACGAGCTACCGCTGACCGCGATTATCAATGACGCTGAAGCGGCCCTCGGCACCGCCGTACAGACCGCAGTAAAGCGCCCCGACGAGCAAGCCTTCGCACTCGCCAATGGGCAAAACCTGATGTTCTGCGAAGACGCCGCGCGCCGCCTCAATCTGGCACTGCAGCGCACGCCCGGCATCAACCAATTCCACATCCGCGTGATCCACGCCGAAAGCCTGCATGCCCATGACGCCGTCGCCGAAAGCAGCTGGCGACGGGAGCAAAAATGATCCGCTGCCAATCCTTGGTCTGGGGCGCACCCGGCCAACCGCTGACGACGCCTTTGAGTCTTGAGTTCGAAAGCGCCAGCCTGACCGCAATCATCGGCGCCAACGGCTGCGGCAAAAGCAGTCTGCTGAAAGTCATCGCCGGTTTGCAGAAGCCCTTGGCCGGCAAGGTGGAAATGGCTGTTCCACGCCAAAGCGGCATTTCCTTTCTGCCGCAACAGCAACATTTGGATCGACAGTTTCCAATCAGCCTCGAAGAGCTCATCGCCGCAGGTTTCTGGGGCCGTCGGCTCTCGACACAGCTGCGCACGCAGCGACTGAAAAACGCATTGGAAGACTGGCATTTGAGTGGACTCGAACAGCGCCCGTTGATGGCCCTGTCCGGCGGTGAGCTACAACGTGCCCTGCTCGCGCGACTGAGCCTTGCTGACGCCCCGGTGCTGTTGCTGGACGAACCGCACGCCGCACTCGACGAACTCGGCCAGCAATTGCTCTGGCAGCACATTCACCACTGGCACGCCGAAGGCCGGACACTGCTTGTGGTCTGCCATGACCTGGCGGCTGTCCGCCAACACATTCCGCATACCCTGCTGATCAAAAACGGCCACTGCGTGTACGGAACCAGCAGAGAACTGATCCAGCCAACACCGCACATGCAGGTCGCCTGATGCTCGCCACCGTCAGCCATTTCTGGCAGCCGTTCAGCGAGTTTGTGTTCATGCGCCGTGCCTTGCTCGGCGGCCTGGTGCTGGCATGCAGCACGGCGCCCTTGGGTGTTTTTCTGATACTCAGGCGTATGAGTTTGATCGGTGACGCTGTCGCCCACGGCATCCTTCCTGGCGCTGCTTTGGGATTCTGGTTTGCCGGTTTGAGCCTTCCCGCACTCACCCTCGGTGGCTTGGGAGCCGGGCTGAGCATGGCCGGACTCGCGGCTTGGATCACCCGGCGAACGGGGTTGCGAGAAGATGCCAGCCTCGCCGCGATCTATCCGATCTCACTGGCCAGCGGCGTTTTGATCCTTGGCATCGCCGGCAAGCGCCTCGACCTTCTGCACTTGCTGTTCGGCTCAGCGTTGGCCGTAGACGGGCCGACACTGACCGGCATGCTGTGGGTCTCGGCGGTCAGCCTCATGGCGATGGCGGCGATCTACAAACCTCTGCTGCTGGACACACTGGACCCATTGTTCTTGCGCACGGTCAGTCGTCTCGGACCACTGGCTCATGGCGTGTTCCTGACTCTGGTCGTGCTGAATCTGGTGATCGGCTTTCAGGCCATCGGCGCACTGATGGTTGTCGGCCTGATGATGCTTCCGGCTGCTGCGTCGAAATTTTGGAGTCGCCGCCTACCGCTACTGATCGCCATCGCCGCGGTCATGGGCTGCGTGTCTGTGTGGCTCGGCTTGCTGCTGTCGTTCTACTACTCGCTGCCCAGCGGCCCGGCCATCGTGCTGGTCGCGGGGGTCGGCTATCTGCTGTCGGTGGTGTTCGGACCGGTTCACGGTTTGCTGCGCCGCCCGCCTTTGCTCACATCCCAATGAGGTGTTTCCCGATGCGCGCTCTACTCGTGCTGTTCAGCCTGATGCTGTCGATGTCCTTGTCAGCCGCCGAAAAACTGCCGGTGGTCACCAGCTTCAGCATCCTTGCCGACATGGTTCATCAGGTCGGCGGCGAGCACGTTGAGATCACCAACATGGTCGGCGCGGACGCCGATGCGCACACCTACGAGCCGACACCGGACGATGCCAAGGCGTTGCTCAAAGCCAAAGTGATCATCAAGAACGGCCTCGGTTTCGAACCTTGGCTGGATCGCCTGGTGACCAGCACCGACAGCAAGGCAACGGTGATCAGTGCCAGTCGCGGGGTGATTCCACGTTCGCTCGATGAAGATGGCGAAACCGTTCCGGATCCACACGCCTGGCACAATCTGGCGAACGCTGAGTTGTACGTCGCCAACATCACCAAGGCGCTGATCGCCGCCGACCCGGCCAACAAGGCTGACTACGAGCGCAACAGCCAGACCTACCTCAAGCAGATCTATGCCCTGCTCGCCGAAGCCAAAAACAAACTCGGCGCGCTGCCGCCGGGCAATCGCAAGATTGTTACCAGCCATGATGCCTTCGGCTATTTAGGTCAGGCCTATGGCATCGACTTTATCGCGCCACAGGGTTTGTCCACCGAGCGCGAGCCGTCCGCCGCCGAAGTGGCTGCGCTGATCAGGCAGATTCGCCAGGCCAAGGTCAAAGCGGTGTTCATGGAAAACATCAAGGACGCGCGTCTGCTCAAGCAGATCGCGGATGAAAGCGGCGCACACATCGGTGGCACGCTGTACTCGGATGCACTGGCTTCCACCGGGCCTGCGAGCACATTTACCGGGCTGTTCGAATACAACCTCAATACGCTGTACAAGGCGTTGAGTCAGCCATGACCTGAGGTGCACTTCCGATCTATTCGCGAGCAGGCTCGCCCACAGTTGGAATGGGTTCCAACTGTGGGCGTCGCAGAGGTTTCAAGCGCGGGGTTTTACCGTGCCGCAATCCTGACCCAGCCACACCGCACGGGTTTCCAGGCTGCCCTTCTGGTTGATGCCGATAGCGTTGAAGGTGCCATTGGCAACGGTGGTGAACTCGCGGTCACTGAGGAACGTCGCCACGCCTGTGCCCTGGGCTTTCGGGCAGCTGAAGCGGAATTTCCACTGGTTGCCGGTGCGCTCGGTGATCTGCTGCTTGCAGCCCGATTGCGGGTCGGCCAACGGGATGTCGTTAGTCGCCACCTGCTGCGGCGTCAGGCAAGCGCGGATGCCTTTGCCGCCGATGTTGATGCCGTTTTTCTCCAGCGCCGCGCGCTGCTGCGGGGTGATCTGGCCTTGAATCTGGCCAAGAATCGATTGCACATCCATGGCCTGATCATCGACCTTCAGATTGCTCGAAGACATTTCCCACAACCCCGGCTGCAGCATTTGCGCCTGCGCAACCACCGGCAATGCCAAACCCAGGCCCAGCGCCAAACCCAGCAGACGAACGTTCATCGAGTAACTCCTGATCAGTTGTGGCCGTTAGACGCCGGCCGGTTGCGTCGGTTCATGCACCGATTAAATAGAGACATTCGCCGCAGAACATGGTCTGTTAAGCATTGCATCTCGCGGAGCAAGGCTGCCCCATGGATTTTTTCGGACCGCACATTTTCGGTTACCTGATCGCCCTGTTGCACACACTCGGTTCGATCGCTGCGATCCATGCGGTGCTCACCGTGCGCACTGCGCAAGGCTCGATCGCCTGGGCATTGTCGCTGATCTTCATTCCCTACCTCACGCTTATTCCATATCTGGTATTTGGTCGCAGCACCTTCGATGGCTACATCAAGGCGCGGCGCCAGGCCAACGAGCAGATGCGTCTGGCCATTTCCGAATTGAACTGGCGCCCGTGGGTGGAAGAAGCCTTGGCCGCTCGCGCGTCGAGTGCCTACGCCTCACTGCGCGCAATGCCGAAACTGGGGCGCATGCCGTGCCTGGCGAACAACGAGGTGCAACTGCTGGTGAACGGCACCGCGACCTTCGATGCGATTTTTCAGGCGATCGCACAAGCGAAGGAAGCCGTGCTGATCCAGTTCTTCATCATTCACGACGATCGGCTCGGCCAGCGCTTGCGTGATTTGCTGTTGAAGAAAGCCGCCGAAGGCGTATCAATTCATTTGCTCTACGACCGCATCGGCAGCCATGCCCTGCCCCATCATTACGTGCAGGCGCTACGTGATGCCGGCGTCGAGGTCAAAGCCTTTGCCACGCGCAGCGGCTGGCTCAACCGCTTTCAGGTCAACTTCCGCAACCACCGCAAAATCGTTGTGGTTGATGGCGTAGTCGGCTTTGTCGGCGGGCATAACGTCGGCGATGAATACATGGGTGAGAAGCCACCATTGGCGCCGTGGCGTGACACCCACGTCAAAGTCCGCGGGCCGGTGGTGGCCTGCATGCAGGAATCGTTCGCCGAAGATTGGTTCTGGGCTGCTCGTACTCTGCCGCCGTTGATCCTTCCGGATGCGTATCCGGAGGACGGCGTGCTTTGCCAATTGCTCGCCAGCGGCCCGGCGGATGCCTACGAAACCTGCTCGCTGTTTTTCGTCGAAGCCATTCACGCAGCAACACAACGCGTATGGATCACCAGCCCTTACTTCGTCCCGGACGAAGCGGTGTTCGCGGCATTGAGGCTGGCGGTGTTGCGTGGCGTCGATGTGCGCCTGTTGTTGCCGTCGCGGCCTGATCATCGCATCGTCTATGCCGCCTCAAGCCTGTATGCCTTTGAAGCGGTGCGTGCCGGCGTGCGGGTGTTCCGCTATCGACCGGGTTTTCTGCATCAGAAAGTCGTGCTGATCGACAGCGAAATCAGCGCCATCGGCAGCGCCAACCTGGATAATCGCTCGTTCCGCCTGAATTTCGAAGTGATGTTGCTGACCGTCGACAGTGAGTTCGCCGCCGCCGTGGAACACATGCTCAATGACGATTTCGCCCAAGCCGATGAGGTGGCCAAAGAAGAAAGCCGGGAGATCCACCGCCTGCAACAGGTCGGCATGCGGATCGCCCGGCTGATTTCGCCGATACTCTGAGCGCCCCGTTTCAGGGGTGGTAGATGTCGTCGCGGGTCCAGGGCAGTTCGTGGCTGCCATCCGGATGCGCTTTCACGGCGAGGATCTGATGCAGATTGATCCAGCCCCGGGCAAAGGCATACGCGCAACCGGCCAGATACAGACGCCAGATACGCAGTGCTTGCTCAGGCACCAGTTTCGCCGCAGCTTCGAGGTTATCCTCCAGTCGCTCACTCCAGTGATCGAGCGTGCGCGCGTAGTGCAAGCGCAAGCTTTCGACATCGACGATTTCCAGCCCGGCTTCACTGATCTCGGCTGAGATCATCGCCAGATGCGGCAGCTCGCCGTTGGGGAACACGTACTTTTCGATAAAGTCGCCTGCGCCGCGTCCAACCGGGCGGCCATCGGTGTGTTTGGCGGTGATGCCGTGGTTCATCACCAGGCCGCCCTCCTTCACCGCGCCAAACAGCGTTGCGCAATACTCGGCGAGATTGGCATGGCCAACGTGTTCGAACATGCCGACGCTGACAACCTTGTCGAAGCGGCCGTCCTGCGGCAGATCGCGATAGTCGAGCAATTGCAGTTCGACCTGATCTTCCAGACCCTCGGCCTTGACCCGCTCCTGCGCCAGCGCCAACTGCTCCTTGCTCAAAGTAATACCGAACACCTTTACGCCGAACTCTCGCGCCGCATACCGTGCCAGACCGCCCCAACCGCAGCCAACATCCAGCAAATATTCGCCCGGCTGCAAGCGCAGCTTGCGGCACAGATGGCGGAATTTGGCTTGCTGCGCCTGTTCGAGGGTTTCGCTACCGGTTTCGAAATAGGCACAGGAATACGCCATGTCGCTATCCAGCCAGAGCTGGTAGAACGCATTCGACAGGTCGTAGTGATAGGAAATGGCTTTGGCGTCGGTGTCTTTGTCGTGATGCGCACGCACCGGCTGACTCTCTTCGTCTTCGTCGAGCAGCGCATGGCTCAATTCATCGCAAACCCGGATGACCTCGCTGATCGAGCCCTCCAGTTCCAGCTTGCCTTCGACGAACGCCGCACCCAGCGCATCCAGGCTTGGGTGGGTGAATTGAGTAACCATCTGCGGGTCCTTGACGACGATGGTTACGCTGGGCGTCGGGCCCAGATTGAACTCGTGGCCGTCCCAGAGTCGCAGGCGAAGCGGTAACTGCAGATTCTGTAAGGCCGGTGGAAGTTGCGCGAGCATGGAAAATCCCCCCTTGTTTCAGACGTCTGATCTGAGGGTAGACCAACCTGGAAAAATAGCAGGCTATCGATTCGATCGGCCTTGTCTATCGTGATCGGCACATCGGCTGAACGCCACGGGCGACGCGCCTTACGATAGATGACTGCCTGCGCACTCGGCGGTTCGATGAATTTTCTTTCATTTAGCCTAAGCGTCGAGCCTGAGCAATGGCTCCTGAAAGCGCAGCAAACGTCCGGCGTTGCCCAACACCAACAGGGTGCTCAGGTTATGCAGCAGCGCCGCGATCATTGCCCCGGCCGCGCCAAGCCAACCGAACGCCGCGAAGACCACGATAGCCAGCGTCCAGCCGAGGCCGATAATCACGTTGACCTGCAAAGTACGCCGGCACTGACGACTCAAGCGCACGCAAGTACCGAGGCGACGCAAGTCGCTGCCGATCAAAACGATGTCCGCCGACGCCAAGGCAATGTCGGCCCCGCCAGCGCCCATCGCCACGCCGACCACGCCGGCCTTGAGCGCGAGCGAATCGTTGATGCCGTCGCCTACCACCATCGGACGAAAGCCGTGATCGATTTCCTTGAGCACGCGATTGAGTTTGTCCTCCGGAAGCGCTTGCGCCTGGACTTCGTTCAGCCCGACTTCCTGCGCCAGGGTCAGTGCAACGCTCTGACGATCACCGGTCAACAGGAGTTGGCGTCCCAGCCCCAGTTCGCGTAACTCGTTCAAGGCGAAGCGCGCTTCGGGTTTGATGCTGTCTGCTAGCAGCAGCCAGGCGAGGAATTCACCGTTCAAAGCCAGGCCGGCAATCGGGCCATCGTGGTCAGGAACGAGGGTCGTTGTGATGCCCAGTTGCGCGAACAACTCTGGACGACCAAGCGCAGCTTCGCCCTTCCCTGTCATCGCAACTACGCCCAGGCCTTGGCGCTCATGGATGTTGGTCAGAGGCCAATAGGCTTCCTGATCGGCCATCCCGGCGAGTGCCCGGCTCACCGGATGACTGCTCGCCGCGCCAAGACTGGCGGCCAGTGTCTGCACTTCGGCCGTGTCCGCATTCAGGCTGTCGATCGACTGCAAACGCAAGGTGCCGTAAGTCAGCGTGCCGGTCTTGTCGACCACCAGCGAGGTCAGATCGGCGAGTTCTTCGAGGAACGCCGAGCTGCGAATCAGAATCCCGTGACGCGCGGCGACGGCGACACCGGCAATCGCCGTGGCCGGCGCCGAAAGCACCAACGCACACGGACACGCCGCCACCAATACCGCGAGCATTGATTGCGCATCATGAGTGACGAACCAGGTTACCGCCGCCAGCAACAAGACCAGCACCATGTAGCTGCCGGCATAGCGTTCGAGCAATCGCGTGATCGGCGGTTTCGAGCGCTCGGCGTTTTGCATCAGGGCGATGACTTTGCCCAAAGTGGATTCGTCGCCGGTGCGAGTGACTTCGACGCGCAGCAATCCATCGAGGTTGATCGCGCCGCCGAACACCAGCATGCCGACGCCGGCTTCCACCGGAACCGACTCACCGGTAATCGACGCGGTATCAAGGCTCGCCTGCCCCGATAAGATCCGACCGTCCGCCGGCACCCGATCACCGGCCCGCACCTCGACAACATCGCCAGCGCTGAGCGTGCCGTTGTCCACTTCGATGATCGAACCATCTGCTTGCAGCTTGCGCGCATGGCTGCGGGTCAACTGGCCAAGCGCATTGATCGCTTCCTGGGAGCCGATCACGCTGCGCTCCTCAAGCACATGGCCGAAGATCATGATGATCGGCAACAACGCCGCAGTGAGCAGATCACCGGTCGCCCAGGCACCGAGCATGGCCAGCGCGATCAACTGATCGGTGATGCCGTGCAGGCTTGGGTAACGCAGGCTGTACCAAGCCGACCGCATCACCGGAACCGCTACCAGCAACGAGGCGAAACCGAGCAGCAACTGGCTGACACCGATTTGCTCCGGGAGCATCCAGCGCCAGAGCAACCCCAGACCCAGCAATCCGAGCGCAAGCATCGCCAGGGTCAATTGGCGCGCGGCGCGACGTTGTTCGGCCGAGGACAACAGGCCTGGGGCAGCGGTGGTCGCCGTCATTGACTGGCTCCTTGAATGATCAACCGGGAATCGTCTTTCGGATTGACGGTGGTGACCGACCCGGCCTGATCCAAGATCTTCGGTATGCGCTCGCGATACAGACGCAGGAGCATTTGCGGGTCGGTAGACGTGGCCAGACTCGAGACGGTTGCGGTATCGGTCGAGGCTTTTGCAAGACGCTCGCCTGCCTGCGCGTGAGCCACCTGGAGCGTGCGGTCTGCCTGTTCGTTGGCGGACTGGGCAAGTTTCTCGGCATCGGTGCGCGCGTTAGCCACTGCTTTGTCAGCCTGCTGACTGGCCGTCAGAACCGCATTGAAGGCACTGACCGCTGGCTCCGGCAGACTTGATTGCACATCCACCCGCGACACCTCAATGCCAATACCCTGGCCGCTCGCCTTCAGTTCAGCGAGTCGCGCGTTGATGCCTTGCACCAGATCACCGCGCAATCGCTCACGACGCTCGGCCGCCTGATTGTCGGCGCCGATCAGTTCCGGGCGAGCGACCAGAATGGTGTCGAGATCTCGCGCGGCGGTCAGGGCCACGGCGCTGCGCGTCACCAACCGATCGAGTGCTGGCAGCACATGTTCGCCCTGCAACACGAACGCATAGGGATCGGAGACTTGGTAAAACACTCGCACGTCCAGTTGCACTACGCCGGCATCGCCGGTCAATAAATAACCAGACCCGGCGAGTGCATCACTCAATGGCGTGGCGAAGGACGCCACCCGGTCAGCCGTCAACGCCTCGTCACTGCGCAACAGATTTTCCACTCGGCGCTCGATCATCCGATCCGCCGCCGGCAACAGAACCACCTGTTCAAAGGGTTGCGGCCACGCCCATAACAGCCCGGCATTCTGAACGCGATCCAGCGCGCCGAAGTGCAGCACCACGGCGCGGTTCTGCGGATCAATCTGCCGGACATTCGAGAACACCCATGCCAGTGCGGCCAAAACAGTGATCGCATACAGGGCGATGAAGGTCAGACGACCGGCCTGAATCCACGGACTGTTCAACGCATGTGTTCCACGTGGAACTTCTTCGCTCATGGCTGCGATCCAGCTTTGTTGTCGAGCGTCGGTGGGCCGTCGACCAATACGCGGAAAGGTGCGGCATCGGTGCGCAGAATCAATTTGGTGTCCGGCGTGACGATGGTGCCGAGGGTATCGAGGGAGCGCAGCAAGTTGTAAAGCTGCGGCGAACTGGCGTAAGCGCGCCCATAAATCTGCGCAGCCTCGACCCG
Organism: Pseudomonas sp. Sample_21; assembly: GCF_004307525.1. Lineage (NCBI taxonomy): Bacteria > Pseudomonadati > Pseudomonadota > Gammaproteobacteria > Pseudomonadales > Pseudomonadaceae > Pseudomonas > Pseudomonas sp. Sample_21. The sequence goes on from NZ_RCNZ01000125.1 coordinate 27,509, forward strand.
GGATTGCGCTTCGATATCGGCGGCTTTCACCGTCGCATCGGCCTGGACGATCCGCGCATCGCGCTCGGCGGCGGAGCGAATTTGCGCCGCTTCGCGTTTGCCGATCGCTGTACGTTCCGTAGCAATGGTTTCACGCTCGGCACGCATGCGGTCGACCGTGGCGCTGAGCGTGACCGATGGCAAAGTCAAACGCTCGATACCCACCTGCACAACGCGCACGCCATATGTAGCAAGCAACTGTTGATCGATCTGCTGACGCAACTGCGTTTCAAAATCGCCGATGCGCACTTGTTTGGCATCAGTGTTGACCAGATTCGCCAGATCGAAACTGCTGGCCGTGGTCTCCAGCGCTGAGCCGACAAAGGTTCGAATCTGCCGCGCCGCTTCGTCCGGCTGATTCTGCACGGCACGCATGAAACGCTGCACGTGTTCAGGATCACCCTGCACCTGCCACGCCACGTAGGCCTGAATGATGATGCGCAAACCGTCCTTGGTGCCGACGTCCTGCAAACCACTTGAGGTGGTACGTAGACGCAAGTCCACCGGGATTGCCGCTTCGAACGGTGCCGGCCAGCGCCAGCTCAAACCGGGATCAAGCAATACCCGCGAAGGATTACCGAAACGGGTGATGACCGTGGCTTCACCGGAGCGCACTTGCACCAGACTTGCGGCGGCAATGGCAAACGCCACCAGCAACGCAGCCCAGCCCATACGCCGCCACGGAAATGGTCCGACTTCTGGCACCTCGCCGTGATGGTGGTGATGACCATGATGATGGTGATGCCCGCCGTGGCCGTGGTCGTGGCCGCTGTGGTCGTGAACGTCATGAACAGGCGACTGGCTCAATGGGTGGCTCCTGGTTGAGCGGTGGTACGGGCGGGCGACGGATCAGTCGGCAGTGTGAAAGTACGCAGATCGATGGTTGGCGCATTTGCGCTCCCGCCAAGTCGATGATCGAGTATCAGCAACCTGGCTTTACTCAAGCCCTGACTGAGCTGGCTGAGATATTGCTCCAGCACGAAGGCCTGGCCAGCACTGGCGAAGGCTTTCTGGTCGGCGCTGAATTTCAGGTCGGCGGTTTGCGCAGCGGCATTGATCTCCCGCGCATTGGCCGTTGCCTGATCCCGCGCCGTACTCGCCTGCAACTGCGCCTCGTTAGTGGCCTGCGCAGCCGCCCCGCGTTCGCGAGCGATCAACGCCTGCGCGCCGATCTGCGCCGCTTGCACACTGTGATAGGCATTCGCCGCGCCGGCCGGTGGATGAATCGCTTCGACGACTGTGGCAAGGATCTCCACGCCACTATTCAATCTGTTCAGATCCCTTTGCACTGCGCGACCGATTTCCTCGGCCAGCCCTGTCCTGTCGTCGCCGAGCAGACCGTCGAGGGTGCGCGAGGCAAAATCGTGAACCAGGATGCGGCTGGCGGTGCTGCGAATCAGTGTCGGTACATCGGCGCTGTTATAAGTCGCGGCGAGTGCCGCCTCGTCGTTCAAACCGATGCGATAAACGAAGCGCACGTCCATGTTGACGATTTGCAGGCCCTGTTGCGCGCCGCGGCTGCTGGCGATGACCTGGGATTTGTCGTTGACGTGGCTGGCGTCCCACAAACGGTTGGCGGTCAGCGGCGCCGGGCCTTCAGCGGAATCGGACTGCACGGCGATTGGCTTGTCGCCGACACTGGTTGCCAGTTCATGAACCACACCGTTTTCAACGGAAATCACACGCCCGAATGGCCAAGGCAAGCCGCTATGCAGACCCGGGCCGAAAACCTGTTCCGGTTTCCCGAAGCGCTGGTAGATGCCGCGACCTTGCAGGGGAATTTCATGTACGCCGCTCAGCAGCCAACCGCTCAGGGCGACCACCGCCAACACCGGCAACAAGGCCCGGCGCATGTAACTGAAGGCCCAGATCTGGCGCAGATCGATGCCGAACCGATTGTGCATTTCATGCTGCAACGCCAGTAACGGCTGCGGCGGCCAGCGCAGCATATCGGCGATAAAACTGCGCGCGAGCAGGGTCGGTTCCATTTGTTCACGCCGCGGGCTGAAGACAGACAGTAACGCGCGCAACAGCAGTTCGCCGGCAACCAACATTGGCAGGACTGCGCTGAGCACCGCCACGCGTACCGGCCAGACTGCGCTTTCGCTGGCAAACAACAGACACAGCGCACCGATCAACAGGGTGATGATCACCACCCGGGTCAGTTGCGCCAGCGCAGCCGCTTCCGGCCATTGCGCCGGCGGTTCCTGCGCCAGGTGCCGCTCCAGCACCAGCAGGGCAAACGCCAGCAACAACGCCAATGCCGCACCGATGCTCGCCAACAGCCCCAAGGCCGCCGCAGGCAGCGTGAGATTCCACACCTGCTCAATACCAAGCAGAACCAGCAACGCCCAGCCGCCGAGCCACAACGTCGGCGCACCGATATGTCCAAGCAGATGGCGGCTCTGCTGACTCAATCGCTCCAGCAGCCTTTCGTACCAGCCCTCGGCTGCGGCGCCCTCCTCCACGACGGTCGATTGCGAAGCGGGCGGATGCATTACCCGCGCGCGCCATCGCGTCACCCACCACGCCGATTGCAGGCCGGCGACCAGTGCCAGCAACGCTGCGCCCTGATTGACCAACAACGGCAACCACAGGGATTGCGGCGCAAACAGGCCGACGAAAAAAGCCAGCACCCAGCCCGACGCGGCCACTGCGCCGAGTCCATACGCCAACCGACGCAATTTGCGTGACTGCACGGCTGCCTGCTGAAAGCGCGGCAGCCCGGTGACTGGCGTGGCGTCCAACTCAAGATCGACTTGCATAACACCCCGAAAATATAGGCTCTGCGTTCATAGCGTTACGATATAACGCAAACTGTGAAATATTCGTACACAATTATGCTTATTCAAGGATGCCGCAGCTGTCGCTTGCCTGAAGCCTTGACCGGAATGTCCGGCAAAGCTCATATTACGTACATAATTTTTATCGCGACTAATCTTGGCTATCCCCATAGAGCAATCTGGAGCAAGCGCATGAGCAACTATGACGTGGTAATTCTGGGCGGTGGCCCCGGCGGTTATAACGCAGCGATCCGCGCCGGCCAGCTCGGGCTCAAGGCCGCTTGCGTCGAAGGATGTGCAACCCTCGGCGGCACCTGTCTGAACGTCGGTTGCATGCCGTCCAAAGCCTTGCTGCACGCGTCGGAGCTGTACGCCGCTGCGGTGGGCACGGAGTTCGCCAATCTCGGCATCGAGGTCGAACCGAAGCTGAACCTTGCGCAGATGATGAAGCAGAAGGACGAAAGCGTCGCCGGCCTGACCAAGGGCATCGAATTTCTGTTTCGCAAGAACAAGGTCGACTGGATCAAGGGTTGGGGCCATATCGACGGCCCGGGCAAAGTGACGGTGACCGACACCCAAGGCAACAAGAGCGAACTCAGCGCCAAGGACATCATTATTGCCACTGGTTCTGAGCCCACTCCCCTGCCTGGCGTCGAGATCGACAACCAGCGCATCCTCGATTCCACCGGCGCGCTGTCGTTGAGTGAGGTGCCCAAACATCTGGTAGTGATTGGTGCCGGGGTGATCGGCCTGGAGCTGGGTTCGGTATGGCGCCGACTCGGCGCGCAGGTCACCGTGGTCGAATACCTTGATCGCATCTGCCCCGGCGTCGATGGCGAGGCCGGCAAGACCTTGCAGCGCGCGCTGAGCAAGCAAGGCATCGCCTTCAAACTGAGCTCGAAGGTCACCAGTGCCACCAGCTCCGCCACAGGCGTGCAGCTTAGCGTCGAGCCTGCCGCCGGTGGCACGGCTGAGCTGATCGAAGCCGACTATGTGTTGGTAGCCATCGGGCGCCGCCCGTACACCCAAGGCTTGGGGCTGGAGAACGTCGGCCTGAGTACCGACAAACGCGGCATGCTCGCCAACAAGCAACATCGCACCGAAGCCGCCGGGGTCTGGGTGATCGGCGACGTCACGTCCGGCCCGATGCTCGCGCACAAGGCTGAAGACGAAGCCATGGCCTGCGTCGAGCAGATCCACGGCAAGGCTGGCGAGGTCAATTACGCGCTGATCCCCAACGTCATCTACACCCAACCGGAGCTGGCCAGCGTCGGCCAGACCGAAGAACAGCTCAAGGCCGAGGGCCGTGCCTACAAGGTCGGCAAGTTTCCTTTCACCGCCAACAGCCGGGCGAAGATCAATCACGAAACAGAAGGCTTTGCCAAAGTCCTCGCCGACGAGCGCACGGACGAAGTGCTTGGCGTGCATCTGGTCGGGCCGAGCGTGAGCGAGATGATCGGCGAATTCTGTGTGGCGATGGAGTTCAGCGCCTCGGCCGAGGACATTGCCCTGACCTGCCATCCGCACCCGACGCGTTCGGAAGCGTTGCGTCAGGCAGCGATGAATGTCGAGGGGATGGCGACGCAGATGTAGGTTCCAAACCTTGCCGCCGTCTTCGCGAGCAGGCTCGCTCCCACTTTGGAATGCGTTCCCCCTGTGGGAGCGAGCCTGCTCGCGAATGGCGCCACCCGGTCTACAGCGGCAGATGGCCTAACGGCAACGCCCCCGGCGCTTTCACCGTGTGAATGGCAAAGTTGCTGCGAATATCGCTCACCCCCGGCAGTTTCAGCAGGTGCGCGCTGACAAAGCGGTCATAAGCGCGCAAGTCAGGCACCACTACCTGCAACAAAAAGTCCGATTCGCCGGACACCAGAAACGCTGAGACCACCTCAGGCAACGCAGTGACGGCCGCATAAAAAGCCTCGGCGCGTTCTTCGTTGTGCCGCTCGACCTTGACCCCGACAAACACCGTCAGCCCCAGCCCGACTTCATCGCGATCCAGATTGGCCTGGTAGCCTCGGATCACCCCCGCCTCTTCCAGCATGCGTACCCGGCGCAGGCACGGTGAGGCCGACAGGCCGATTTCTTCCGCCAGCTCGACATTGCTCAAACGCCCGTTGCGTTGCAGCGCGGCGAGAATCTTGCGGTCATAGGCGTCGAGTTTCATCTTTGGCAGATCCCGATAGTCTGACGGTTGAAAACCAGCAGGTTATGCCAAAGCTGCGAACAATTGAAGCCGACTACGCAAGCACCTGCCCTGCCCTCTCGCTCTAGACTGGCGCGAGCAGATCAACAACGAAAGGGGGTGTGATGTGGCAAGTCTGTGGCTGTATATTTTGACGCTGGCTGTGGTTCTGCTACTGCCGGGACCGGACATGATCCTGCTGTTGCAAACCGGTGCGCGGCAAGGTCGAGGTGCGGCGCTGGCCACCGCGCTGGGCCTGGCCATCGCCCGCGGCTGCCACGTGGCACTGGCGGCATTGGGGCTGGCGGCGCTGTTCAAAACGGCGCCGTGGACGTTTGACGTGGTGCGCATCGCCGGCGCGGCCTATCTGATGTGGATCGGCATCCAGTGTTTTCGCAGCTCGCTGGTGCCGAGCCTGCAAGCCCAAGAGCAGGTACCTGCCCACGGCCAGTGGCGCGGTGCGATCCGTCGCGGTTTGCTGACCAACCTGCTTAATCCCAAGGCGCTGCTGTTCTGCTCAGTGCTGTTGCCACAGTTTATCGTCAGCGACGGCGCGCCGGTGCTGACACAGTTCGCCGTGCTCGGCCTGGTGCTGGTCAGCGTCGGCCTGCTGTTCGACAGTGTTGTCGCCATGACCGGCGCGGCACTGGGCCGTTGGCTGCAACACAGTCCAACCGCCCAGCGCGCTCAGCAATGGCTGTTCGGCAGTCTGTTGATTGGCTTCGCCGTACGCCTGAGCTTCATTCAACAGGCCTAGCCTTTGCGCACCTTGCGCTGACGACGGGTGATAAGCAGTAACGCAGCAACAGCGACCAGGATGATCGCGCCGATCTGCACCGGCCACTTGTACGGTCGCAGCGTTTCACGCACGGCATCGGTCACCTGGGTGACGTAGCGCTTGTCGGCATTCTCAAAATCCGGGTAGGGGCATTGATTGCCGAAGTCTTGCGCCCACGGCACATAAGGGCCTTCCTTGACGTAGCGCTGATACAGCGCACTCTGGTCTTCAAGGCTGCTGTTCCAGCCGGCGGCATTGCACAACACCGCAGCAAACGCCTGACTGGTGTGCGGCAGGTTATCGGCGGCGCGACTGGCCAGTGCCGTGGCGACAAAACGATAGTGATAACGCTGATCCGGTTGCGCGGCGCTGGCCTGCTGGCGCTGCACTTCCGCCGCTGAAATCAGCGGGCCGACATCCAGCTTCGTGCTCTCCAGCGTGTAATTGCCGCCGAAGGTGGCGTAATCAGGCGCCATCTCATAACCGAGGATGTCCATGCCCCACTCCCGGGCCGTCCATGCGGCGTTGTACAACGCACTGGCGCGTTTGCTCGGCCACCACGCCGACTCGGCCTTGAGCCGTTGCTCGCCATAGAGCCGGGCCTTGTGCTGCAGATCGTCACTGGCGAAATAACCGACCGCTTCCTCGTATCGCCCCTCACGCAGCAAGCGTCGACCGAGCAGATTGCGCAGATTGGCGGCCACCGACAGCGGCACATAGTTGTCGCGCTCCTGCTGCGTCAATGGCGGCGGCGCCGGCACATTCTCATCGACGTACTGCTTGAGCTCATCGACCGTCAGCACCCGCTCGGCAACGGTGGCGGCATCGAACCAGTAAAGGCTGTTGCTGCGATACAGCTGCACGAACGCTTGCAGGTATTCGCCGCGTTGCAGCGCCAGGATCGCGCTTTCGCCCTCGACCCGGCATTTTGGCTGCACCGTTTCAAACGCCCAGTCCGGCGTGCGGCGATAACCCCAGTCTTCATTCTGCGGAAAGGCCTGGGCGGCTTTGGCGTAGGCGGCGGCAGCGGCAGTCGTGTCGCCGTCACGCACTGCCAGTTTTGCCCGCAGCCACCAGGCCAGTCCGCCGTCCTCGGCGTTTACCAGAAAGGCCTTGGCAGACGCGTAGTCGCCCTGTTGATAACTCATCGCCGCCAGTCGATCGGCATTGTCGAGGCTGCCACGGGTGCTGTTTTGCAGGAGTGTGACGAGTTTCTTTTCATTCGCCGGCTGCTCACCGAAAGACCAGCCCTGACGGCTGACCAGCGACGCCGTGACCAGTTGCTGCACTGCTGGCTGCTGGAGCAGTTTGGCCAGTTGAGATTCCGGCAATTCGGCCAGTTCGTTCATCAGTTGCTTGAGCGAGGTGTAACCGACGGACGAACCGTGCAGGTTCTGTGCTTCGTACAGTTCGATGGCGCCGCTCCAGTCGCCCGCGCTGCGCAACGCCCGCGCCTCTTCACCAAGGCTGGCAACGCCCAGTTCCAGCGGATCGCTGAAGCCGTCGATGCTCAGTTGCCGTGCCTGGCGAAAGGCATCGCGCGCCTGTTCCAGCGCTTCGATGCGATCGTGTGCCGCGTTGCTCATGGCAAAGGCGATGCGCCCGAGGGAATACGCCGCCCACGTGCTGCGCAACGGACGCTGGTCTGCCGGCAGCGCCAGCACCTTGTTGAAATACTCCGTGGCCAATTGATGGTCGCCAGTGGCAAAGGCCACCGCGCCGGCGACGTACAAGCGGATTTCCACCGGCAGACTGGCGCCCTGTTCCTCGGCCTGACGTGCATCGCTGAGCCCGCGCAGGCGCTTGACCACAGCGTATTGCTCGACGCTCAGGCCCACCTGCTCAGCCTGTTCGCGCGCCAGTTCTGACGCGTTGTCTTCGGCATAATCGTTGGGGTTGTGGGTCGCCGCTGTGACATTTTTCAGCCCGGCAATGGTTTTACCGAGGCGACTGACTTCGAAGCTGAAACTGCCTTCGGGCAGATCGGCGAGGGTCTGCGCGCGGTTGTCGAGCAGGCGCATCGGGAAGTCCGGGCCGCAGGCCAGCGCCGACCCCAGCGGCAGGCTGAGGCTCAGGCAAAGCAGATGGCGGGGCCAGTTACGGGTCAACATGCGAACCTCCTTGATCAATATGTGCACAACGCGCCCAACCGACAGCGCGCTGTCCGCCCGCCGGCAAGCGGCCGTCACGCAGGCGGGTGAAGGTAAGCAGATTGGCACTTTGTTGCAACGAGTAACCGGTGAGCGCATCGGCGCCTGCACAATCCCGCGCCTTTAGGGTGATTTGCGCGGGCCACGGGCTGTCGAGATTGCCGCGGTTATCGAGCTGGATGTCATACAAACCGCCCTGCTCTTTGAATGACAGGCGCAACTGACTGTTCAGCACATCTCCGCGAGCCACCGCGCGTAAAGTAGCCAGGCTCCAGGCGCGACGATCGTTGGCCAGCGGCAGGCGAAACCAGATCAAACCGGTCAAATGCTCAGGCGGATCCTCGCGCAAAGTCTTGGCCAATTGGCTGAGTTGCTGCGGATCGGCGAGCAACTCCCGGCGCTGCCCGCCGCGCTCCAGTTGCACTTCGCTTTCCACTACCGGCGCGCCACCGTCATCGCTCAACAGCGCAACGCCGTAGGCCGGCAGCGCCAGATAGAACGGTTTGTCGCTGACATGTGCCCAGGCCTTGGCCCACTTCAACGCCTGCCTGGCGTCGAAAAGACCCAGTCGCGGATCGCTCACGGCGTGGACTTGCAGCACGCTGCTGTCGACGCTTCGCAACAGCGCCGGCAACTGCGCGCTATCGAGCCAGGCCGGTAGCGCGGTGATGCTCAAAGGCAACGATGGCGGCAAGACCGCACGCAAGTGTTTGAGGAATTCAGCGTACACGGGCAGCCGTGCATTGCCGGCATCGTGGTCGATTTCGATACCGTTCAGCGTGAGGCCTTGCGCTTGCCAATCGGCAATGACCTGCAGAATCTGCTCGGTGACCTGCTGCTGGTCCAGCGACTGCAACTGGCCATCGAGGCGAATCACTGCGATCAGAGCGCGACCATCAGCTTTCAACAACGCCGGATCAACCCGCGCCCTGCTCCACCGCTCGCCGGGAAAGGCCTGCAACGCCAGCACGCGCAGGGTGGAGAAATCATGGCGACTGTCGCGCAATGCCGGCTCATGCGCAGGTGTCCATTGGCGTTGCCAGACGTAGAGCTGCTGGTCGAGGGCCGGCGCGACGTGTTGCTCGCAACCTGCCAGCAAGACGCTAAAGATCAGACCCGCAATAGACCGCATACCTTGAAAATCCCTGAAGCCACAGGGCTGCAAGGTTACACAAAACAAGGCGTAGCGAGTCGATCAGACTGCGGCTTCAGAACACGCAGTTGGTGTGCTGGACGTACCAAGACGTTGCACCAGCGCGGCACCGCGGTTGCGCATAGGCATTTCGATGAAGCGGTAATTCAATTCGCTGAGCAGGGCAATCAGACCGAACGCCCAGAGCAAGGTGAACACTGGATGACCGGCCGGACTCGGCAGGCCCGCTTCCTGCAAACGGAAAGTAACTTCACGTACCATGAAATACACGGGAATATGAATCAGGTAGATGCCGTACGACCGACTGCCCACCCATCCCATCAATTGCTGCAAGCGCCCGGCCGATAACAGGTAATCCTGATTGTAAGAGGCGACCCACACCAGCAAGGCACTCAATAAAGCGATGGCGCCAACGCGAAAGTGAGTCGCGGAAAATCCATCGGTGGCCAGGTAACTCATCAGCGTTGCAACGACAATCAGCGCTGAGATTCCGGCCCCGTTGCGACTCAGAAACAGCGGCTGCCAACGCCGGTAATTCGGTTGAGCACTCCACATTGCCAACAGTACGCCGAGGGCCAGCGCGTCGGTTCGAACGACCATCAGCAGCGGCGTTCGCACCGCCAGCAGTTGCACTGCGACCAGCGCCAGCAGCACCCAGACCAAATGTCTGCGGCACAGCAGAATCAGCAACGGAAACAACAGGTAGAACTGTTCTTCCAGGGCCAGACTCCAGTAGACGAAACTGCTGCCATATTCGTAGCGGAAGAACGCATCGGCAAAGCGGAAATTGGCGTACTGCAACACTCCTGCGAGCGTCGCCTGCAGATTGGCCTGCAGCGTGCCGAACGCCCCGGAGCGATTGAAAAACATGCACATCAGCAGCACCAGGGCCAGCCACAGCCAGGCCGAAGGCAGCAGGCGAAAAGCGCGGCGTAGCCAGAAATTGCGCGTTTGTTCCCAGTATTGCTGACGGCTGCTGCAATTACGCAGCGCAGGAATCAGGCTGCGGGCAATTACGAAGCCGGAAATGGCGAAAAACAGGTCAACGCCCCACCAGGGTTGTGCCCAAGCATGAATGGCATCGAGCAATGGCACCGGATCGCGGAACAGATTGCCCGCAAGGTGATGGAACAGCACTCCGAGCACGGCAATGGCACGCAGCACTTCGATGTCCATGATGCGTTTACTGCTCATCCGGCATCTCCGCATCCAGCGGTTTACGCGCAATGATCACCTGACTTTTGGGCATGAACTGGTCAAGCACCTGTTTGATCGCAAGTCCGTCGGGCCGGTCGAGCATCTCTTCCCAGGTTCTCGCCCACCCACCCATCAGATGAGGAAAAGGCGCGTGGATCCGATCACGCACCGCACCGTCCGGATCCTTGCCGGCCGCTTTTTCGCTGGCCCAGAAAAAGATCATCCCCATCACCCAGAAAAACCCCGTCGCCTGCCGATGCTCAATGATCAGTCCGGCGTCTTCGACCAGTGCGGCAAAGCGCTCTGGAGTGAAGATCTGCACGTGGTTGGGCGACTGGTAATAACTCTGCGGAGCGATACCTTTTTGCAAGTGCTCGCCAACCGGGGCGGGGACACTGAGCAGGTACAACGCACCGGGACGCCCCATACGCGCCAGTTCGGCCATGAACGCCTCGGGTTCGTCGACGTGCTCCAGCACCTCCATGCACACGACACGGCTGGCGCAGCCGTCGGCCAACGGTAACGGCAAGGTGTTGCTGACCAGTCCCAGATTCGGCCGGGTGCTGCGGTCTTCGACCTGCCGTGCCAGCTCGCGCACTTTGTCGTGTTCACTGTCGGTGAAAATCACCGATGCGCCCTGGCGTACGGCAAACAATGTTGCGGCGCCCTCGCCGCAACCGACGTCGAGCAAGGTGTCGTCAGGCGTAATGGCAAAGCCCTTGAGCAATTCGCCGCTGTCATTGAGAAACCAGCCGTCCAGCACGGCATCACGCAAACCGACATCACGGGGCGACCAGACAAATAAAGGCTCGGGTTCAGCGTCTGGCGTCGGCTCAATCACCGGTTCCGCTATCGGTTCAGCCGCTGGCGGCGGTTGCGAAGATTGCGCTTGGGCAAACAATCGATGAAGCAATCTGCGAATCATGCGCCGATAACCTCCCTCGCCATTTCGGCGCGGGCTTGCAGCAGGCTCGCCAGAAACGCCCGTAATCGCTGCTCGGCCACCGCTTGACTGCAAAACGCCTCGAGACTCACGACAGCCTGTGCCGACATGGTGGCGTAACGCTGGGGATCATTTTGCGCGACGTCGTAACTGGCAGTGTAAGCGGCACAGATCGAAGCCCAGCTCGTTGCGTAGCGCAAGGTTCGATAGGCCGAACGCGGGTCGTGAGGCCAAGCCGTGAATTGCTCGGTTGCCTCGATCAGAAAAGCGTTATCGGCATTCATATAGTCGATCATTGCCGTGGTGCACGGTGCCACCGCCGGCTTGCCGCACGACATGAATTCCATCAGCGGCAGGCACTGGCCTTCGCCGTAGGAAGTGTTGACGACGTAACGGGTCGCCTGCACCAGACGTTCGTAATCCGCGTCTGCCAGATAGCCGTAGATAAGCACGATGCGGCAGCGATAAGGCTGATTCTTGTAAAGGTGATGGAGGATGTCGGTGAGGGCTTCTTCAGCATCGTGATGGGTGAGTTTCAGCACCAGGGTTGCATCAGCGTTTTCCCGCATAGCGGCACAGAAGGCACTGATCATGTCCTCCCAGTTCTTGCGCCCGTCCCGGGGGTTGAACACCGAGGTGTACACCACACCTTCAAGCACCAGCTCTTGCTCGGTGACCGGCGCGAGGAAATCGATTCCACGCCCACGGCGCAACGGCACAGGAGCGAAAGCATCCAAGGCGATCTCGCGAGTGTCGACTACCAGGCCTTTGATTTTCAGCCGTACTGAATCGACGGCTGGCTGCCCCTGCAATTGAACGCCGCGCGCTGCGAACCGATCCCAGACCGGCGCGGGGACGGCGACTATCGGGTACTCGACAGACATCGCTTTGCGCACGGCATCGACCGTGTAACTGGAGTGCGTGATCGCAGCACCGCAGGCGGCAAGTACTGTGCGCCAGTCGTTCAGCGGATCGCCAGCGAATGGCTCATCGGGAATCGTGCTGAACTCCCAGGCAAAGACCGGCAAGGTCGGACACGCCAGATGCACCGGGGTGCGATGCGGTGGCGAGAACGACAGAAATACGCAAGCCTCGCCACGTGACTGGCACTCTGCATACAACGCATCGACTTCGCTGTTCGGGTCCATGACCTCGATCACCCGACCCAGACGTTCTAGCACTGGCCGATACTCCTTGAGCACGAAGTAATAGCTGTACTCCGAGCGCCCAAGGTTGCGGCTGATGGTGTGCTGGTTGGTTTCCGAATGGATGATGATCAGCATGGGGCGCTATCCCTGACCTGGGCAACGTGACCGGGCTGTGGTTCGAGCCCGAAAAAATCCTCGACGCGCTTTTGCAGAACCGCGATCGCACTGAAATGCTCCATGCGCTGCGCGGCAGCCAACGACATTCGCTGATAATCCTGAGGCTGTGTCGTGGCCATCCGGTAACTGTCTTCGTAGGCTTGTTTCAAGGAGCCCCAGTCTGGCCGGTGACGATGCGCACGAAACAGCATGCGCGGGTCATGGGGCCACGTGCACGCCTCAACGCTGGAGTCGACCACGAACGCCACAGACTCGTCGATATAGTCCTGCATCGCCGTGTGGTCGGGGGCGATCACCGGTTTGCCGCAGGCCATGAACTCCATCAGCGGCAGACACAGACCCTCACAATGCGAGGCGTTGACGTAAAAATTCGCCGACTGGTAAAGCCGCGCGTATTGCGCATCGTCCATGTAACCGTGAATCATCACGACCCGACAGGAAAAAGGCGCCAGCTGCGCCAGTGGCGTCATCAAGTGTGCATAGACGGCAGCCAGGTCGCTCTGGGTAAATTTCATCACCAGTGTGGCGTCGGGAGTGTCACGAAAGGCCGCGCAGAAAGCGGTGAGGATCTGTAGCCAGTTCTTGCGCCCGTCCGCGGGGCGAAACACCGACGCGTAGACCACACCGTCAACCTCGGCTTGAACCTGCAATGAGGTGTCCGGCATATCTCGCGGTGGCGGTTGCACTGGCACCGGCAAAAGTTGAGGGCCGGCGATACCGGGCAAATGTCTGGCGAGCCATTCATGCCAGGAATGCCCAAGCAAGTCGTGAATCCCCTCCCAGTACCAATTCTGCAAAAACCTCACCCGTGGCACCACGGGCGTCTGATCATGGCCGGCATTGAGCAGCCAAAGGCGCAGGTAATGCTTTGCGATGACCAAGCGTCGTTTCCACGTCAGCGGTGGTGGTCGCGAAGCCTCCAACTGTGCTTCGATTTCCGCCAGTTCTTCGGCGGTGAGAGGCTTGGGCAGCAGATTATCCGGATGCAGGTTCATCTGGCGGGAATCGAAAATGCACCCTTTGAGCGTCAACGTCGTACCTGTGTTGACCGGTGTGCTGAGGTGCTGCTTGCCGATGGACGCAAGCTCCTCTCCGAGTGGGGCGGGCAATACCAGCACAGGGAAATCCTCTCCCATCGAGCGACGAATCGCTCGGGCGGTATGGCTGGACAGTGTGATCACGCGGCCATGCCTTGCCAACATGCGCGTCCAGTCCTGGCCAGGATCATCGCCCCATTGTTCATCGGGAATCGAGTCGTACTCCCAGGTAACGACGCAAATGGTCGGGCACTGGAGGTCAATCGCGGTTTTTTGTGGTCGGGTGAATGAGAGGAAAACACTCTCTTGGCCGGCGGCGTGTAACTGCCGAAAAAGCGGGTCAACCTCTGCGACAGTACTCACCACATGAACTAGCCCGACAGTTTCGAGCAATGAACGGTAAGCCTTCAATACGAAGTAATAACTCGCGTCGGGATGGCCGAGACTCTCCCTGATGGAGTGTTCGTTGATGTCCGAATAAAGAATGAAGTTCATGGCATTCCACAATGAAACCGCCTTCCCGGCAGCTTCACCCTAGTGACGGCCAAGCGTAGAACCTGATCGATCGCGGTTCTTCGTCTCAAGTCTCGTCTTGTTCTTGTTTTAGTGGTCGGTCTCACCTTTTCGCACAACGAGCCGGAACATCCCTGGCAAGCGTGATGAGGGCCATTCTAAACACATCCATCACGAGTCCGGAAACCGCCCGGCGAGAATAAATCGGACTACGCTGATGAGAACTGACCAGTCACGGTTTGCCCTGTTGAAATTGCCGAGCAATTGGCACAGATTGTAGACAAACAACTACAACAACTGACTTCGCCTGCCTGTCACCTAGCTGTTTCTTCAGCCGGGCAGACCTTTTTACAAAGCCTGTAGAAAAGCGGCGCTAGTCAAAACCAAGGGGTCGATTTTTGAAAAAGCGTCCATTCGTCGCGGATTCCAATGGATTCGTGGATCACCCTGTCTCGTCGCGTCCGACATTTCCGGGCTCCTCGTGGAAGCAGCAATCCGAGGCGTTGTCCAACGACCTCACCGAGCGGTACGACACCACCGATCTTTGGCCGCAGTTAGAAATACATCACAGCCGGCTTTTGCCACAGTGCGGCGTCAGCTGCTTCGATCACTCACACTGGAGGACAGTTTAATGCTTTCAGTGTACAGATCGTTGTACGACTACCGAGGGTTCATCAGTGGCAGCGTACAACGAGAGTTTCAAGCGCGGTACCGCAACTCCCTGTTAGGCGCGCTCTGGCCGATCTTCAATCCTCTGTCGATGATCGTGATTTACACCGTAGTCTTCTCCCACATCATGCACGCTCGCTTGCCTGGCGTGGATGACGGCATGGCCTACAGCATTTATCTGTGCGCCGGACTTCTGGCGTGGGGGCTTTTTTCAGAAATCACACTGCGCAGCCAGAACATGTTTCTGGATAACGCTAACCTGTTGAAGAAGGTCAGCTTCCCAAAAATATGCCTGCCAACGATCGTACTGATCAATGCGGGAATAAATTTCGCAATCATCATCGGGTTGTTTCTTGGCTTTCTACTCATCACCGGACGCTGGCCGGGCGTGGCATTGCTATCGCTAGTGCCGCTGGTTGCTCTGCAAATGATGCTCTGCGCCGGACTTGGCATGGTACTGGGCATACTGAACGT
Source organism: Pseudomonas sp. Sample_21 (assembly GCF_004307525.1). Taxonomy (NCBI): domain Bacteria; kingdom Pseudomonadati; phylum Pseudomonadota; class Gammaproteobacteria; order Pseudomonadales; family Pseudomonadaceae; genus Pseudomonas; species Pseudomonas sp. Sample_21. The sequence continues at coordinate 42,755 of NZ_RCNZ01000125.1, forward strand.
TTTTTTTCGGGATGTCGGCCAGCTGTTCGGTATCTGTCTGCAATTCTGGTTCTGGCTGACACCCATAATTTATCCCATCACCATATTGCCGGAGCCATTGCAGAAGTTGCTCCGATTCAATCCTCTGACCAACCTGATAGGCAGTTACCAGAATCTGTTCGTTTACGGCCAATGGCCGATCTGGAGTTCGCTGCTGCCAACATTCGTGATTGGCGCAGTGTTTTGCACAATGGGCCTGTACCTGTTTCGCAAACAGGTCGGCGCAATGGAGGATGAGCTCTGATGGGACATATTCGTGTTACACGGCTGGGCAAAGCCTATAGACAATATCCCAGTCGCTGGAGCCGTCTGATCGAATGGCTGACGCCTTTTTCACCATTGCGCCACCGCCAGCACTGGGTATTGAAAGACCTCACATTCGAAATCTCTGCGGGCCAAGCTGTGGGTATCGTCGGTGTCAACGGAGCGGGCAAGAGCACGCTGCTCAAGATGATCACGGGCACCAACCGACAGACTTGCGGCACCATCGAGCTTTCGGGACGAGTGGCGGCGCTGCTGGAGCTGGGCATGGGATTCCACCCGGACTTCACCGGTCGGCAAAACGCCGTGATGGCTGGCCAACTGCTCGGTCTGCAGGTCGAAGAAATCAACGCATTGATGCCGGAGATCGAAATATTCGCAGAAATTGGCGAGGCCATTGATCAACCGGTACGCACGTATTCAAGCGGTATGCAGATGCGCCTGGCTTTCAGCGTCGCCACAGCACGCCGCCCCGATATTCTTATCGTCGATGAAGCTCTTTCGGTGGGTGATGCATACTTTCAGCACAAAAGCTTCGAGCGGATCCGCAGTTTTCGCAAGGCCGGCACTACCCTGCTTATAGTCTCTCACGACCGCTCTGCCATTCAAGCGATCTGCGATTCCGCAATTTTGCTCGATGGCGGCCATATGGCGATGCACGACAGACCTGAAGCAGTCATGGATTACTACAACGCCTTGCTAGCCGAACGGGAGGGCCAAAGCGTACGCCAGGAAGTGCTCGACGGCGGCCAGGTTCAGACCGTATCGGGAACAGGTGAAGCCGGCATCCTTGGAGTGCGTTTGCTGGACGAATCCGAACGTTGTATCGAAGTTGCTGAAGTCGGCCAGTCTGTCGTATTGGAAGTAGAGGTTGAAGTCCGTCAGGACATCGAGAGGCTGGTACTTGGGTTCATGATCAAGGATCGACTCGGTCAGCCCATGTACGGTATCAATACCCACCGCCAGAAACAGGCATTGGAAAATCTGCGTGCCGGCGAGCGCGTCATTTACCGCTTCGCGTTTGCAATGGGTCTGGGCAAAGGCAATTACTCCGTCGCCCTCAGCCTGTCGAGGCTGGACTCGCATCTGGACAAGAATTACGAGTGGCGTGATTTGGGCTTGGTGTTTCATGTCATCAACATTCGCCACGAAGACTTTGTCGGATGCTCATGGCTTAACGCTAAGACCACGGTGCGCCGTTATGTCGAAGCCGATTTGCTCGAGCGTATGCCGTGATTCGCTTACTGGTGGAATGCACCCACGTGTTTAAGCATCCGATGGTGAACTCGGGGATCCAGCGTGTGGTGCGAAATGTCATCAAACAATTGCCCGCCAGCGCAAAAGGCGTCGAATGCATACCTGTGGTTGTGCTCAATGGCTATCTGTATCGCGTGCTGCATCTCGCACCGCTCAATTCACCTTTCCTGAACAAACTTGAAAATTTTGGTGAACGGTTGGAGCGCCTGGCTCATCGCTTTTGGCAATGGCATCAACGACGCGACGCAAAATGCACTTCGAAACTGGCGCGACGGCTTTTGTACGTGGGCTACCGACTGACCTCCTTTAGCGCCTTCGGAATATCGCTGCGACTGATTCGACGGGTCAATCGCACTCAACTGCTCAAACGTTGTTTACCGCTGCAACACCAGCCGGGCGATCAATTGTTGTTGCTGGACTCCTCCTGGCACTCGGACTTTTTCGCTCAAGTAGAAAGGTTCAAGAGCGACGGTGTTGGCGTAATTGCCGTGATCTACGACCTTATCCCGCTGACTCATCCGCATTTTTACGAAAGCCGTCTGGTCGGGGTTTTCGGCGAATGGTTCGAGTGGATCACACGCACTGCCGATGGCTACATGGCGATTTCCGCCACAGTGCGCGATCAGTTGCGTGAAGAGTTGAAGTTCCGTATCGGCGCTGAAAAGACCGCCAAATGCTGGTTCGATTTCTTTCATCTTGGCTCAGAACTAGATCTCCATGACACAGAAGGAACAATCGAGCCGCACCTGATGCAACTATTCGTGACCAGCGATCCAGTGTTTCTGATGGTCAGCACCATTGAGCCGCGCAAAAATCACGCGTATCTGCTCGACGCTTTCGAACGCGCCTGGGCCGCAGGCTCCACTGCGCATCTGTGCATCGCAGGAAAGATCGGCTGGAAGTGCGATGCATTGCTGACCCGGGTAAGCAACCATTCAGAACTGAACCAACGACTGTTCATGTTCAACGACCTCAGCGACACTAGCCTTGAATATGCATACGCTCATGCCAGTGCACTGGTTTTTCCATCGTTCGTCGAAGGCTTCGGTTTACCATTGGTGGAAGCCATGCAGCGAGGCTTGCCGGCAATGGGGAGCGATATAGCAGTGTTTCGTGAAATCGGCGGAGATTTTATGGCGTACTTTGACTTGCAGGACCCGCAAAGTCTCGCCAATCTGATTTGCTGCTTCCAGCGCAGCGGGCAATTTCCAGCTGTCCGCGACGTTGTCGATTGGCAATGGATTAGCTGGCGTGAAGCCAGCCTGCAACTAGTCGAACGCAGCGTACACCATTTGTTGGAAGTGCCTGAGGCGCTTCCCATGCAGTACGCATCTTGCCCTTGACGCAACGGTTCAACAGCGACTGCGCACCGGGATGCGCCATTCACCCCATTCCTGCAGATTTTGCTTGCCCGCTCAGCATTGCTGAACAACCTGTCTGGCGCGGCCTCCAGAGTGCGGCTGCGTAAATCAGACTGCGGTTTGCAACCCGGCCACCGTACGCGGCATTGCGACAAAACCCGGCAAGGCTTCGATCCGTGTCAGCCAGGCGCGAACGTTGGTGTAGTCGTCCAGCGAGACATTGCCCTCCGGCGCATGGGCGATGTAGCTGTAGGCAGACACGTCAGCGATGGTCGGCTCTTCGCCCGCCAGATACGCCGTTTTGCCCAACTCCAGTTCCATGACCTTGAGCAGGTTGTGCGCACGGCCAATGACTTCCTCGGCATTCAGTTGCGCACCAAACACCGTGATCAGGCGTGCCGCCGCCGGGCCAAAGGCAATCGGTCCCGCCGCTGCCGACAACCAGCGCTGCACATGCGCTGCGCCCACCGGATCGGTCGGTAGCCAGCGTCCGTTGCCATATTTCTGCGCCAGATAAACCAGAATCGCATTGGAATCGGCTAACACCACGCCATTGTCATCAATCGCCGGCACTTGGCCGAAGCTGTTGATCGCCAGGTACTGCGGCTGCTTGTGCTCACCCTTGGCCAGATCGACGAAGATCAGCTCGGTCGGCAGTTGCAGCAGCGACAGCATCAACTCGACACGGTGGGCGTGGCCGGAACGGGGGAAGTTGTAGAGTTTGATCGCTTGCATGGTCGACTCCGCTGGAAAGTGACGTCGCTACGGGGATGAGCGCGCCGATGGAGTCATCATCTATGGGTTGCCGGAACAACAGAATAACCAGCCGCTGCAATCGATTATTTCATCTCGTGCAATAACGCCGCAGCGCTCAAGGCCGGATGCTCGCGCAGCGCCTTCACGGCGAAGTCGACAAAACTGCGGATCCGCGCCGGTGCCTTGCGCCCGCCCTGATACACCACATGAATCGGCAACGGCGGCAGTTCAAACTCGGCGAGGACGATTTCCAACTCCCCCGCCGCGACTTTGTCCGCCACTTGATAGGACAGCACTCGCGTCAGGCCCAGGCCTTTGCGCGCAGCGGTGATCGCCGACTGATTGGCCGTGACGGTCAGGCGCGGTTCGGTGCGCACACTGAGTGCTTCACCGCCGTCGAGGAACGGCCAGTTGCGTTGCTGACCGATCGCCGACGTCGCCACCACCGGCAGCGCGGCCAGGGCCTGCGGGTGCTCAGGGCGGCCGTGCGCAGCCAGAAACCCCGGTGAAGCGCAGATCACCCGCCGCACTTCCCCGACGCGAATCGCATGCTGATTGCTGTCCGGCAGCTCACCGATACGCACCGCGACATCAATGCCCTCCTCGACCATGTTGACGACCCGGTCCAGCAACAGCGCGTTGATCGACACATCCGGATAACGACAAAGGTAATCGGCCATCACTGGCGTCACGAACAGATCGCCGAACAGCACCGGCGCAGTAATCGTCAACTGCCCGCGCGGCAAGGCATGGCTGCCTGCCGCCGAATCCTCGGCCTCCTGCACTTCGGCAAGAATCCGCCGGCAGTCATCGCAGTAACGCTGCCCGGCTTCGGTGAGATGCACGGTGCGCGTGGTACGCACCAGCAGCTGCGTACCGATATGCTGCTCCAGCGCCGCCACCGCCCGGGTGACGCTCGCCGCCGACAGACCCAGACGCCGCGAAGCCGCCGAAAAGCCTTGCTCCTGGGCGACAACAACGAAGATCTGCATTTCCTGAAAGCGGTCCATCGAATTCCTCCGGGCGGATACGACAATCGCAGCCGAGGCTGCGATTGTGGGAGAGCTTAGATCAACGGTGGATAACTTATTCCACGGTCACCGATTTCGCCAGGTTGCGCGGTTGATCGACGTCGGTGCCCTTGAGCACGGCGACGTAGTACGACAACAGTTGCAACGGGATCGTATAAAGGATCGGCGAGAGAATGTCGTGGATGTGCGGCATTTGCACCACGTGGGTACCTTCGCCGTTGGTCATCGCAGCCTTCTCATCCGCGAACACGATCAACTCTCCGCCGCGAGCGCGGACTTCCTGCAGGTTGGATTTGAGCTTTTCCAGCAGTTCGTTGTTCGGCGCGACAGTGACCACCGGCATGTCGTTATCCACAAGTGCCAGCGGGCCGTGCTTGAGCTCGCCGGCCGGGTAGGCCTCGGCGTGGATGTAGGAGATTTCCTTGAGTTTCAAGGCACCTTCCATCGCGACCGGGAATTGCGCACCACGGCCGAGGAACAGGGTGTGGTTTTTCTCGGCGAACAGCTCGGCGATTTTTTCCACGGTGCTGTCCATCGCCAGCGCTTCGCCGAGACGGGTCGGCAGGCGACGCAGTTCTTCGACGAGTGTGGCTTCGACGCCGTTAGCCAGAGTGCCGCGCACCTGACCCAGCGATAGAGTCAGCAGCAACAGGCCAACCAGTTGCGTGGTGAAGGCTTTGGTCGAGGCCACACCGATTTCGCGGCCGGCCTGGGTCAACAGGGTCAGGTCGGATTCACGCACCAGCGAGCTGATGCCGACGTTGCAGATGGCCAGGCTGGCGAGGAAGCCCAGCTCCTTGGCATTGCGCAGGGCCGCGAGGGTGTCAGCGGTTTCACCGGACTGTGAGATGGTCACGAACAGCGTGTCTGGCTGCACCACCACTTTGCGATAACGGAATTCGCTGGCGACTTCGACCTGGCACGGAATACCGGCCAGCTCTTCGAGCCAGTAGCGCGCGACCATGCCGGCGTGATAACTGGTGCCGCAGGCGACGATCTGCACATTGCGCACTTTGGCGAACAGCTCGGCGGCTTGCGGACCGAAGGCCTCAACCAGCACCTGATTGTTGCCCAGACGACCTTCGAGAGTGCGCTGAACCACGGTCGGTTGCTCGTGGATTTCCTTGAGCATGTAGTGGCGGAACTCGCCCTTGTCGGCGGCTTCGGCACCGTCGGTGTACTGCACGGTCTGGCGCTCGACAGCGTTGCCGTTTACGTCCCAGATCTGCACGCTGTCGCGACGGATTTCAGCGATATCGCCTTCTTCCAAATACATGAAGCGGTCAGTGACCTGACGCAGAGCCAACTGGTCGGAAGCGAGGAAATTCTCGCCCAGGCCCAAGCCGATCACCAATGGACTGCCACTGCGCGCGGCAACCAGACGATCCGGTTGCTGTGCGTTGATCACTGCCAGACCGTAGGCGCCATGCAGTTCCTTGACGGTCGCTTTGAGCGCGGCAGTCAGGTCCGGTTGTTCCTTGAGCTTGTGGGTCAGCAGGTGCGCGATGACTTCGGTGTCGGTGTCCGAGCTGAACGCATAACCCAGTGTTTTCAGTTGTTCGCGCAGAGCTTCGTGGTTCTCGATGATGCCGTTGTGCACCACCGCAATGTCACCGGAAAAATGCGGGTGGGCATTGCGCTCGCACGGCGCGCCATGGGTCGCCCAACGGGTGTGGGCGATACCGAGACGACCGGCCAGCGGCTGTTCGGTCAGGGCGGTTTCCAGCTCACTGACCTTGCCCGGACGGCGCATGCGTTCCAGGGTCTGGTCATTGGTATAAACCGCCACACCGGCGCTGTCATAGCCGCGGTATTCGAGGCGCTTCAGGCCTTCGAGAAGGATGGCGGTGATATTACGTTCAGCTACAGCGCCGACAATGCCACACATGGTTATTTCTCCTGACTGACAGCCGCACAGATCAAAGTGATCCCGCGGGCCTGAAGCTGATCGCGTGCCTCGACAGACAGGCGATCATCGGTAATGAGGGTATGGATGCTGCTCCAGGGCAGCTCCAGGTTGGGAATCTTGCGACCGATCTTGTCGGCCTCGACCATGACGATCACTTCTCGCGCAACGTCAGCCATCACCCGGCTGAGGCCGAGCAGTTCATTGAAGGTGGTGGTGCCGCGCACCAGATCGATGCCGTCGGCGCCGATAAATAGTTGATCGAAGTCGTAGGAGCGTAGTACTTGCTCGGCGACCTGGCCCTGAAAGGATTCCGAGTGCGGATCCCAAGTGCCGCCGGTCATCAGCAGCACCGGCTCGTGTTCCAGTTCGCTCAAGGCATTGGCGACATGCAGCGAGTTGGTCATCACCACCAGGCCCGGTTGCTGGCCCAGTTCGGGAATCATTGCGGCGGTGGTGCTGCCGCTGTCGATGATGATGCGCGCGTGCTCGCGGATGCGCTTGACCGCCGCGCGGGCGATCGCCTGCTTGTACTTGGAAATACTCTGCGCCGTTTCTGCGAACAGCTCTTGCGGCATGGTGATCGCCCCGCCGTAACGACGCAGCAACAGACCATGGGTTTCCAGCGCCGCGAGATCCTTGCGAATCGTAACTTCGGAAGTTTCGAAACGCTTGGTCAGCTCGTCGACACTGACTTCGCCCTGCTCATTGAGCAAGGCGAGAATGTTATGGCGACGTTGAGGAGTATTGCGCTTGGACATGGCAGCTTAAGTTTCGATTCGAAAGATAACGCAAGCAATGAAACTCTATCGAAAGGTTGCCGTCAAGACGCGGGGAGAAAAATTCAGAAAGATTGAAACGACTGTGGGAGCGAGCCCGCTCGCGAAAGGGAGTCTCGGCCACTGAAGACGTGACTGACAAACCGCATTCGCGAACAGGCTCGCTCCCACAGGAGGTTGTGGATAAATCAGGATTTTTTGATTTTTTCCGGCCGCTTCCAGCCGTCGATGTTCTTCTGACGGGCTCGGCCAACCGCCAACTGAGCGTTATCCACATTTTGCGTGATGGTCGAGCCGGCAGCAGTAGTTGCACCATTGGAAATATCCACAGGCGCGACCAGCGAATTGTTGGAGCCGATGAAAACGTCAGCGCCCAACACGGTTTTCCACTTGTTCGCGCCATCGTAGTTGCAGGTGATGGTGCCGGCGCCGATGTTGGTGCGTGCGCCGATTTCGGCATCGCCCAGATAGGTCAGATGGCCAGCCTTGGCACCCTCGCCCATGTGGGCGTTTTTCAGCTCAACGAAGTTACCGACATGGGCGCGCGCTTCGAGCACAGTGCCCGGGCGCAAACGCGCGAAGGGACCGGCGTCGCTGCCTTCACCGAGAATGGCACCTTCGATATGACTGCTGGCCTTGATTACCACGCCTTTGCGCAGGGTACTGTCCTTGATCACGCAGTTCGGGCCGATCTGTACGTCGTCTTCAATGATCACCTTGCCTTCCAGGATCACGTTGATGTCGATCAGCACATCGCGGCCTACGCTTACTTCGCCACGCACATCGAAACGCGCCGGGTCACGCAGGGTCACGCCCTGAGCCATCAGGCGACGGCCGGCGCGCAACTGGTAATGACGCTCCAGTTCAGAGAGCTGCTTGCGATCATTGGCGCCCTGCACTTCCATCGGGTCGTGCGGTTGTTCGGTGGCAACCACCAGACCATCGCTGACCGCCATTTCGATCACGTCGGTGAGGTAGTACTCGCCCTGCGCATTGTTGTTCGACAGGCGGCTCATCCAGTCCGCCAGACGATCGGCCGGCACAGCGAGGATGCCGGTGTTGCCTTCGGTGATCGCACGTTGCGCTTCGCTGGCGTCCTTGTGCTCGACGATTGCCGCGACCTTGCCGTCAGCATCACGCACGATGCGGCCGTAACCGGTCGGGTCATCCAGCTCGACAGTGAGCAAACCCATCTGGCCCGGCACGACATGCTTGAGCAGACGTTGCAGGGTTTCCACTTCAATCAGAGGCACATCGCCGTAAAGAATCAGCACAGTGTCGGCATCAATGAACGGCACCGCCTGGGCGGTGGCATGGCCAGTGCCCAGTTGCTTGTCCTGCAACACGAAATTCAGGTCATCAGCTGCCAGACGCTCACGCACCACATCGGCACCGTGACCGATCACCACGTGAATGCGCTGTGGATCAAGTTGCCGAGCGCTGTGGATAACATGGCCGAGCATGGAGTTGCCGGCAATCGGGTGCAGCACTTTGGGCAGCGCCGAGCGCATGCGAGTGCCTTGACCGGCCGCGAGGATAACGATTTCGAGAGACATGACTGGCTACCAATCCTGGGTGGTCAGCAACTGCGACCGGTTTGTGGGAATTCGGAAAAGAAAAAAGGGTAGCCGAGGCTACCCTTTTTTATCAATCGCACAATAAGCGGCTGACGGATTAACCGCCAAACTTCTTGCGGATCTGCTGGACGGTGCGCAGCTGGGCTGCAGCCTCGGCCAGACGTGTGGCAGCGGCGCCGTAATCGAAGTCCGCGCCTTTTTCGTTCAGGGCATTCTCGGCAGCCTTGAGAGCTGCCTGAGCCTGAGCTTCATCCAGGTCGGCGGCACGTTGCACGGTATCGGCAAGTACCTTGACCATGTTCGGCTGAACCTCGAGGAAACCACCGGAGATGTAGAACACCTCGGCTTCCCCGCCTTGCTTGATCAGGCGGATCGGACCCGGCTTGAGATTAGTGATCAGCGGCGCGTGACCCAGAGCGATACCAAGATCACCCAGTGCACCGTGCGCAATCACCATCTCGACCAGGCCGGAAAAGATTTCCCCTTCCGCGCTGACGATATCGCAATGGACTGTCATAGCCATCTGATTGCCTCAACCTAAATTAGCGCCCGTTGCCGGGCGCCGGGATTACAGTTTCTTGGCTTTCTCGATCGCTTCTTCGATGCCGCCAACCATGTAGAACGCTTGTTCTGGCAGGTGGTCGTAGTCACCGTTGAGGATGCCTTTGAAGCCAGCAATGGTGTCTTTCAGGGAAACGTATTTACCCGAAGCACCGGTGAAGACTTCAGCCACGAAGAACGGCTGCGACAAGAAGCGCTGGATCTTACGAGCACGGTTAACCAACTGTTTGTCGGCTTCCGACAGCTCGTCCATACCCAGGATCGCGATGATGTCTTTCAGCTCTTTGTAACGCTGCAGAACGTACTGAACGCCGCGAGCGGTGTCGTAGTGGTCCTGGCCGATCACGTTCGGGTCCAGCTGGCGCGAAGTCGAATCCAGTGGATCTACCGCCGGGTAGATACCCAGGGAAGCGATGTCACGGGACAGAACGACGGTGGCATCCAAGTGGGCGAAGGTGGTCGCTGGCGACGGGTCGGTCAAGTCGTCCGCAGGTACGTATACCGCTTGGATCGAGGTGATCGAACCTTCCTTGGTCGAAGTGATACGTTCCTGCAGAACGCCCATCTCTTCAGCCAGGGTCGGCTGGTAACCTACTGCCGAAGGCATACGGCCCAGCAGTGCGGATACTTCAGTACCGGCCAGGGTGTAACGATAGATGTTGTCGACGAACAGCAGAACGTCGTTACCTTCGTCACGGAACTTCTCGGCCATGGTCAGGCCAGTCAGTGCTACGCGCAGACGGTTTCCCGGCGGCTCGTTCATCTGACCGTAAACCAGTGCCACTTTGTCCAGAACGTTGGAGTCCTTCATCTCGTGGTAGAAGTCGTTACCCTCACGAGTACGCTCACCCACACCGGCGAACACGGAATAACCGCTGTGCTCGATGGCGATGTTACGGATCAGTTCCATCATGTTTACGGTTTTGCCTACACCGGCACCACCGAACAGACCGACTTTACCGCCCTTGGCGAACGGGCAGACCAGGTCGATAACCTTGATGCCGGTTTCCAGCAGGTCGTTGCCGCCTGCTTGCTCGGCGAACGAAGGTGCTGCGCGGTGAATGCCCCAGCGCTCTTCGGTGTCGATCGGGCCAGCTTCGTCGATCGGGTTACCGAGGACGTCCATGATCCGGCCCAGGGTCGCTTTACCGACCGGTACGGAGATGGCTGCGCCAGAGTCGGTGACTTCCAGACCGCGCTTCAAGCCCTCGGTGGAACCCATCGCAATGGTACGCACCACGCCGTCGCCCAGCTGCTGCTGAACTTCCAGGGTGGTTGCGGCCGCGCTTTGTACAGTCAGCGCGTTGTAGATGCTCGGTACGCTGTCGCGTGGAAATTCCACGTCGATAACGGCGCCGATGATTTGAACGATACGTCCGCTACTCATAGCTGGATCCTCTGAATATTTGAACCGTTAAACCGCGGCAGCGCCGCCGACGATTTCCGAGATCTCTTGGGTGATCGCAGCCTGACGCGCCTTGTTGTAGATCAGCTGCAAATCGCTGATCAAATCACCGGCGTTGTCGGTAGCGTTCTTCATCGCGATCATCCGCGCAGCCTGTTCAGCCGCGTTGTTCTCGACCACCGCCTGGTAGACCTGCGACTCGACGTAACGGACCATCAAGCCGTCAAGCAGCTCTTTGGCGTCCGGTTCGTAGAGATAGTCCCAGTGGTGCTTGAGATCCTGATCCGGGGTTGCCACCAGTGGAATCAACTGCTCCACGGTAGGCTGTTGCGTCATGGTGTTGATGAACTTGTTGGACACCACGGACAGGCGGTCGATACGGCCGTCCAGGTAGGCATCCAGCATCACCTTGACGCTGCCGATCAGATCATTGATCGACGGCTCTTCACCCAGGTGGCTGATAGCTGCAACGACGTTACCGCCGAAGTTGCGGAAAAAGGCCGCACCCTTGCTACCGACTACACACAGATCAATCTCGACGCCGTTTTCGCGGTTTACCGCCATGTCCTTGACCAGGGCCTTGAACAGGTTGGTGTTCAAGCCGCCGCACAGACCACGGTCACTGCTCACGACGACATAACCGACGCGCTTGATTTCGCGGTCGATCATGAACGGGTGGCGGTATTCCGGGTTGGCGTTGGCCAGATGCCCAATTACCTGGCGGATACGCTCCGCATAAGGACGGCTAGCAGCCATGCGCATTTGTGCCTTGCGCATTTTGCTGACCGCCACTTTTTCCATGGCGCTGGTAATCTTTTGCGTGCTTTTGATGCTCGCAATCTTACTGCGAATCTCTTTTGCGCCTGCCATGTAACACCTATCAGGTTAGCAAGCGGGAGCCTCGCGGCTCCCGCTGCGGCTTACCAGGTTTGGGTGGCCTTGAACTTCTCGATACCGGCTTTCATGCCAGCGTCGATTTCGTCATTGAAGTCACCTTTAACGTTGATCTTGGCCATCAAATCGGCGTGATCGCGGTTGAAGAAAGCGATCAGCGCTTGTTCGAAGCTGCCGACCTTGGCGATTTCAATGTCAGTCAGGAACCCACGCTCAGCGGCATACAGCGACAGCGCCATGTCAGCGATCGACATTGGTGCGTATTGCTTCTGCTTCATCAGCTCGGTAACGCGCTGACCATGCTCAAGTTGCTTGCGGGTCGCTTCGTCCAGGTCAGAAGCGAACTGGGCGAATGCCGCCAGTTCACGGTACTGAGCCAGAGCGGTACGGATACCACCGGAGAGCTTCTTGATGATCTTGGTCTGAGCGGCACCACCCACACGGGATACCGAAACACCGGCGTTCACTGCAGGGCGGATGCCCGAGTTGAACATGGCCGATTCCAGGAAGATCTGACCGTCGGTGATGGAAATCACGTTGGTCGGAACGAACGCGGAAACGTCGCCAGCCTGGGTTTCGATGATCGGCAGTGCAGTCAGGGAACCGGTTTTGCCGGTCACTGCGCCGTTGGTGAACTTCTCTACGTATTCTTCCGAAACGCGGGATGCGCGCTCCAGCAGACGGGAGTGGAGATAGAACACGTCGCCTGGGTAAGCTTCACGGCCTGGTGGACGGCGCAGCAGCAGGGAAATCTGGCGGTAAGCCACTGCCTGCTTGGACAGATCGTCATAAACGATCAGCGCGTCTTCACCGCGGTCGCGGAAGAATTCACCCATGGTGCAACCGGAGTACGGTGCCAGGAATTGCAGCGCAGGAGATTCCGAAGCACTGGCAGCCACGATGATCGTGTTGGCCAGGGCGCCGTTTTCTTCCAGCTTGCGAACCACGTTGGCGATGGTCGATTGCTTCTGACCGATGGCTACGTAGACGCAGAAAATGCCGCTGTCTTTCTGGTTGATGATCGCGTCGATCGCCAGAGCGGTTTTACCGATCTGACGGTCACCGATGATCAGCTCACGCTGGCCACGGCCGACAGGGATCATGGCATCGACAGCCTTGTAGCCAGTCTGTACAGGCTGGTCTACCGACTTACGCCAGATCACGCCTGGAGCAACTTTCTCGACCGCGTCGGTCTCGGTGTTGCCCAGTGGACCTTTGCCGTCAACAGGGTTACCCAGAGCATCGACTACGCGGCCCAGCAATTCCGTACCAACAGGAACTTCGAGGATGCGGCCGGTGCACTTGGCGCTCATGCCTTCAGCCAGCGACTGGTAGGAGCCCAATACCACGGCACCTACGGAGTCCTGCTCCAGGTTGAGGGCCATACCGTAGACGCCGCCCGGAAACTCGATCATCTCGCCGTACATGACGTCGGCCAGACCGTGAATCCGCACGATGCCGTCAGATACGCTGACGACAGTGCCTTCGTTACGGGCTTGGGAGGTCACATCGAGCTTGTCGATGCGGCCCTTGATAATTTCACTTATTTCGGAAGGATTGAGTTGCTGCATTGCTCTGCTGCCCCTTCAAACTCAAGATTTCAATGCTTCGGCAAGTTTCGCGATTTTGCCGCGAATCGAGCCATCGATAACCAGGTCGCCGGCGCGGATCACGACACCACCAATCAAGGCAGCGTCCTCCGCAACTTGCAGGCGCACTTCCCGGTTGAGTCGTGCACTGAGAACCTTGGCGAGTTTGTCTTGCTGTTCTTGGTTCAATGCAAATGCACTGGTTACTTCAACGTCTACCGATTTCTCTTGTTCGGCCTTGTACAGGTCGAACAGAGCGGCGATCTCCGGCAGAAGCAGGAGACGGTCGTTCTCGGCAACGACGTTGATGAAATTGCGTGCCTTTTCATCAAACTTGTCGCCGCACACGTCAATGAACGTGGCGGCCTTTTCTGCGCTCGTCAGTCGCGGGGCCTTGAGCACGCGCTGCAGGGTGTCGTCTTGCGACACCGCTGCTGCCAGGCCGAGCATGGCTGACCAATTGGCCAGTTGCTGGTGGGCCTGAGCGTGCTCGAAGGCCGCCTTAGCGTAAGGTCGGGCCAACGTGGTCAGTTCTGCCATGATCGCCCTCGCTTAGATTTCAGCAGCCAGTTGGTTAACCAGCTCTGCGTGCGCGTTTTGATCGATTGTGGCACCCAGGATCTTCTCGGCGCCGCCAACAGCCAGCAAGCCCACTTGGGCACGCAGCTTGTCTTTGACGCTGTTCAGTTCCTGTTCGATCTCGGCTTGAGCCTGAACCTTCACACGGTCAGCGTCGATACGGGCTTTTTCAACAGCCTCTTCGACGATCTGGTTACCGCGTTTCTTGGCTTGCTCGATGATTTCAGCTGCCTGAGCTTTCGCTTCGCGCAGTTGCTGACCCGCTTTCTCTTGGGCCAACTCCAGGTCGCGAGCTGCACGGCTGGCAGCGTCCAGACCATCAGCGATCTTCTTTTGACGTTCGTGCAGAGCAGCGATGACCGGAGGCCATACATACTTCATGCAGAACAGTACAAAAATCAGGAACGCAACGGACTGGCCAATCAGGGTCGCATTAATGTTCACGCCAACACCTCGCAGTTACGTTGTCCATCACACCAAATTACCCGGAAGATCCGAGTAATCAGCCAGCGATCTGACCAACGAACGGGTTCGCAAAGGTGAAGAACAGAGCGATACCAACACCGATCATGGTTACGGCGTCGAGCAGACCGGCAACGATGAACATTTTCACTTGCAACATTGGAACCATTTCTGGCTGACGCGCTGCGCCTTCCAGGAACTTGCCGCCCAGCAGGCCGAAACCAATTGCGGTACCCAGTGCGCCCAGGCCGATCAACAGTGCAACAGCGATAGCGGTTAGACCAACTACAGTTTCCATCTTTCCTCCCGACTTTTACGTCGTATGGTTTAGGTTTTTTAGATTAAAGCGGTAAAACAAATCGTTTCAGCTGCCCCGCAAGGAGCTCCCTCCCGTTTGACCGGGAGGAACATCAGACTAGTCGAGACTGGTCTTAATGGTTTTCTTCGTGCGCCATCGACAGGTAGACGATGGTCAGCATCATGAAGATGAACGCCTGCAGGGTGATGATCAGGATGTGGAATACAGCCCACGCCCACTGCAGAACAACGCCCAGGCCGCTGAGCCAGAGCAGGCCGCTGCCGAACATCACAGCGATCAGAATGAACACCAGCTCGCCGGCATACATGTTGCCGAACAGACGCAGAGCCAGAGAGATCGGCTTGGCGATCAGGGTGACGAATTCCAGCAGGAAGTTCACCGGGATCAGCAGGGCCTGAACGAAGATGTTCTTGCTGCCGAACGGGTGCAGGGTCAGTTCGCCGATGAAGCCGCCGATGCCCTTGACCTTGATGCTGTAGAAAATGATCAGTGCGAACACCGAGAACGCCATGCCCAGAGTCGCGTTCGGGTCGGTAGTCGACACGGCGCGGAACGGGATGTGGGCATCGCCGGAGATCAGGATGGCCAGCTGAGGAATCCAGTCGACCGGTACCAGGTCGACGGCGTTCATCAGGAACACCCAGACGAAGATGGTCAGCGCCAGCGGTGCAATCACCGGGCTACGGCCATGGAAGCTGTCTTTCACGCTGCCATCGACGAATTCGACCAATACTTCAACGAAGTTCTGCAAGGCACCCGGCTGACCCGACGTCGCTTTCTTCGCCGCCATGCGGAAAAGAAGAACGAAGATCAGACCCAGCGCGACCGACCAGCCGAGGGTATCGACGTGGAAAGCCCAGAAGCCCATTTCCTTGGCCTCTGCTGCGGTGTGGGCAAAGCCCCAGCCGCCGTTGGGTAGCTGACCGAAAGTCAGGTTCTGCAAGTGGTGCTGGATATAGCCCGAAGCGGTTGTCTCTGCCATGGTTGCCTCAAACGCCCTAAGGTCTCGAAAGTCTTGTTCTCATCAGCAGGGGAGCGAACCAGCTGACCGACTGCGTCAGCACGAACACGCCGAATACTGCGATCGGCGCCAGTGGCTTCACACCTGCGAACACCAGTGCAAACAGCACTGCCGTCAAAATAAGTTTGCCTGCCTCGCCGGCATAAAAAGACCGGACGATGGACTGGGCTGCTCGGGCGCCGGAAAACCGAAATGCCCTGTGAGCGAAATAAACATTGGGCAGCAAGGCTATCAGGCCTCCGCAAAGTCCCGAGTATCCGGCAACGACTCCATGCCATTGCCAGAGCGCCAAAGCGGCAATGAGCAGAATGACAAATTGAGCCATCAACACCGGAAAAACCGCCAGGCGATGGAAAGGCAAGCGGTTTGGCGTGCGGGTTTCCATCACAGTTGCTCTCCAATGGTCGGCTGCCGAAATTCAATAACTTGGCATAATTTGTGCCGACAAAATGCGCGCAGAGTATAGGGGCGGTTCTGCCCCTATTCAACTGTCAGGTAGTGATTTCCGACTGCGCGCTACATGAGGAAATGTTTCAGCGGATGTGTGCGAGCACACCTTGAAGCTCGTCGAGCGAGTTATAACCAATCACCAATTGGCCTTTGCCCTTCTTGCCATGGCGAATCTGCACCGCAGAGCCTAGGCGCTCGGCCAAACGCTGCTCGAGGCGAGCGATGTCCGGGTCGGGTTTGGCAGCTTCCACAGGCTCCGGTTTGCCACTCAACCACTGGCGAACCAGTGCCTCGGTTTGGCGCACAGTCAGCCCTCGTGCGACAACATGTCGCGCCCCTTCGACCTGCTGATTGTCCGGCAGACCGAGCAAGGCACGCGCGTGACCCATTTCCAGGTCACCGTGCGACAGCATCGTCTTGATCACTTCAGGCAGTGCAATAAGTCGCAACAGGTTAGCCACAGTCACCCGCGACTTACCCACAGCCTCGGCGACTTGCTGCTGAGTCAGCTGGAATTCCTGCTGCAAGCGCTGCAAGGCGACGGCTTCTTCGATCGGATTGAGGTCTTCACGCTGGATGTTCTCGATCAGCGCAATCGCAATGGCGGTTTCATCCGGCACATCGCGAACCATCGCCGGGATGGTTTCCTGCCCGGCCTGCTGACTGGCGCGCCAGCGGCGTTCACCGGCAATGATCTCAAACCGACCGCCGCCAATCGGGCGCACCACGATCGGCTGCATCACGCCTTGGGCCTTGATCGACTGCGCCAGCTCTTCCAGGGCCTGCGGGTCCATGTCACGGCGCGGCTGATATTTGCCGCGCTGCAGCAGGTCCAGCGGCAGGTGTTGCAGTTCGCGGGTGTCGGCCTGCGCGGCTTGTTCTTCCAGCGCGCTGACCGTCGGACCACTCAGCAGTGCATCCAGTCCACGTCCGAGACCTCGTTTCTTGACGGCCATGGGGATTCCTTAAGTTGGCTGAGCAGCAGCAATGCGTGAATTTTTGCGCTGACGACGAACCATCTCGCCCGCCAGAGCCAGATAGGCCAGAGCGCCACGCGATTGCTTGTCGTAAGCCAGCGCCGGCATGCCGTAGCTCGGTGCTTCGGCCAAGCGAATGTTGCGCGGGATCACCGTGTCGTACAGCTGATCGCCGAAGTGTTCCTTGAGCTGCGCCGAAACATCGTTCATCAGGCTCAGGCGCGGGTCGTACATGGTCCGCAGCAGGCCTTCGACTTTCAGGTTCGGATTGAGCAGTTCAGCGATGCGCTTGATGTTATCCACAAGGTCGCTCAAACCTTCCAGCGCAAAGTATTCGCACTGCATGGGAATAATCACCCCATCAGCGGCGACCAGTGCATTGAGTGTGAGCATCGACAGCGACGGTGGGCAGTCGATCAGAATGTAGTCGTAGTTGTCCCGGATCGGCGCCAGCGCACTGCGCAGACGGCTTTCCTTCATCTGCATTTCCAGCAGCACCACTTCGGCCGCGGTCAGATCGCGGTTGGCCGGCAGCAGTTGATAACCGCCGTGCTCGGAGAAGTGCATCGCCTGGCCGAGGTCGCATTCACCGATCAGCAGATCGTAGACCGAGTTTTCCAGACCATGTTTATCCACACCGCTACCCATGGTGGCGTTGCCCTGTGGATCGAGATCGATCAACAGCACCCGGCGCTTGGTCGCGACCAGGGATGCTGCGAGGTTGATGCAGGTGGTGGTCTTGCCCACACCACCCTTCTGGTTCGCTATCGCGAATACCTTAGCCATTCTTGCTTGTGTTCCCAATCATGCCGTGCGGCGCAGTATCAGCAGATGGCGTTGGCCTTGGCAACCGGGGACGGCCAGGGCGTGTTCGCTATCGAGTTTGAAATCTGCCGGCAATGCTACCAGCTCATCGGCCGGATGAACGCCCTTCATTGCCAGCCAGCGTGTATCGGCATCGCCCAAGTGGCGAGTCCAGTTGGTGAAGTTTTCCATGCTGCTGAATGCCCGGGAAATGATCCCGTTGAATGGCTGCGCAGGCTGGAAGGCTTCTACGCGACTGTGGATAACTTGCAGGTTATCCAGCTTCAGCTCCAGTTTGACCTGAGTCAGGAAGCGGGTTTTCTTGCCGTTGCTGTCCAGACAGGTCACTTGCGAGTCCGGATAAAGGATTGCCAGCGGAATACCAGGCATGCCACCGCCACTGCCGACATCGAGCCAGCGACCGTTTTCGATGAACGACATCACGCTGAGACTGTCGAGCAAGTGCCGCGAAACCATTTCGTCTGGATCGCGCACGGCGGTCAGGTTGTAGGCCTGGTTCCATTTGATCAACAGGGCCAGATAACCCAGCAGCAATGCGTGCTGGGTTTCTGTGAGATTGACACCGAGCTCGCGGGCTCCTGTGGATAACTCTTCGGCATGTTGCGAAGTGACCTTGGCACTCAAGCGCTTTGCTCCAACTGACGGCCCGCGCCGCGTTTTTTCAAATGAATCATCAACAGCGAAATCGCTGCCGGGGTCACGCCCGGGATCCGCGAAGCCTGGCCCAGAGTCTCGGGACGTGTGGCGCCGAGCTTGCTCTGGATCTCCTTGGACAGACCCGAGATGTTGGTGTAATCGATATCCACAGGCAATTTCGTGTCTTCGCTGGCGCGCAGACGGGCGATTTCGTCCTGTTGGCGGTCGATGTAACCGGCGTACTTGGTCTTGATCTCGACCTGCTCGGCGACCTGTGGATCTTCCGCGCCCTGCCCGGTCACTTCGACCAGACCGGCGTAATCGATTTCCGGACGGCTCAACAGGTTGAGCAGGTTGTACTCGTGAGTCAGCGGCGTGCCAAATTTCTCGGCAATCGCATCGCCCTGCGGGGTGTTCGGCCGCACCCAGGTGCTTTTCAGGCGCTGTTCTTCAAGCTCGATGCTTTCGCGTTTCTTGCAGAAGGCCGCCCAGCGCGCGTCATCGACCAGACCGAGCTCGCGACCTTTTTCGGTAAGACGCAGGTCGGCGTTGTCTTCGCGCAGAATCAGGCGGTACTCGGCTCGGGACGTGAACATGCGGTACGGCTCTTGGGTACCGAGGGTGATCAGGTCGTCGACCAGAACGCCGATGTACGCTTCATCGCGGCGCGGACACCAGGCTTCTTTGCCCTTCGCGCGCAGTGCAGCGTTGGCCCCGGCGAGCAGACCTTGAGCGCCAGCTTCTTCGTAACCGGTGGTGCCGTTGATCTGCCCGGCGAAAAACAGACCGCCGATGACTTTGGTTTCCAGGCTGTACTTCAGGTCGCGCGGATCGAAGTAGTCGTACTCGATCGCATAACCCGGACGCACGATGTGTGCGTTTTCCATGCCGCGGATCGATTGCACGATCTGCAATTGCACGTCGAACGGCAGGCTTGTGGATATCCCGTTCGGATACAGCTCATGGGTGGTCAGACCTTCCGGTTCGATGAACACCTGATGGCTTTCCTTGTCGGCAAAGCGATGAATCTTGTCTTCGATCGACGGGCAATAACGCGGGCCGACGCCTTCGATCTCCCCGGCAGCGGAATACATCGGCGAACGATCGAGGTTCGCCGCGATGATTTCGTGGGTACGCGCATTGGTATGGGTGATCCAGCAACTGACCTGACGGGGATGCTGTTCCTTGTTGCCCATGAACGACATCACCGGAATCGGCGTATCGCCCGGCTGCTCGGTCATCACAGAGAAATCCACAGACTTGCCATCGATACGCGGCGGCGTGCCGGTTTTCAGACGCCCGACACGCAAGGGCAACTCACGCAAACGGTGGGCCAGAGCAATCGACGGTGGATCACCGGCCCGACCGCCGGAGAAATTCTGCAAACCGATGTGGATAAGTCCGCCGAGGAAGGTACCGGTGGTCAACACCACGGAATCGGCGAAGAAACGCAGCCCCATCTGTGTAACCACACCACGGACTTGCTCCTGCTCGACGATCAGGTCGTCAGCAGCCTGTTGAAATATCCACAGGTTCGGCTGGTTTTCCAGGATTTCGCGTACAGCTGCCTTGTAGAGAATCCGGTCGGCTTGCGCACGGGTCGCCCGTACGGCCGGACCCTTGCGGCTGTTCAACACGCGAAACTGGATGCCGCCCTTATCGGTAGCCATGGCCATCGCGCCGCCTAGGGCATCGATTTCCTTGACCAGATGGCTTTTGCCGATGCCACCGATGGCCGGGTTGCAACTCATGGCGCCGAGGGTTTCCACGTTATGCGTCAGCAACAGGGTTTTTGCCCCCATGCGAGCTGACGCCAGTGCTGCCTCGGTACCGGCATGACCGCCGCCGATGACGATCACTTCAAAACGGGAAGGGAAATCCACCACGCACCTCGTGCCTGCTTAAGTAGGTCATTCAGGAAATAGTTGAGCTCAGGTTTCTGGACCTGGTCGGCAAGTATAGGGACTTCGCCCTTTCTAAAGAACCCTTTGCACAAAATTTAACCAGCTGTGGAGAACTCGAGGTTAAAAGAATAAAAAAGAGAGAAATTTATAAAACCTTTGTTTTTATGTTTATTCTTACTGAACCACCTTTCTGTGGATACATCGCTACAGGCCTTGTTTTTCAACATGTACAGAGATCCAAAACTCTGTGCTCATGTGGCAATGAGGCCATTGGATAACCGGTTTAAGCCTGTGGATGAAAGGGGTGGTTATCCACAGCGTGGGTTATCTCCAGTTTTGAGGCCCTGTTATCAACTGCCCTCAGTGGCAGTTATTCACAGGGCTTAGTCCACAAAAATTTGATGGACGAAGAGGTACCAGGCAGCCGAAAACCGCTCAGGGAGAAAAAATCAGCCCGGCACTCTTGGAGGATTTTAGAAAAGAGGGAAGCAGACAGGTCGCGAATGGACCTGTCTGTGAATAGCAGGAGGGTTATTTGCCGATGCAGAAGCTGGAGAAAATCCTTCCGAGCAAATCATCAGAGCTGAACGCCCCGGTAATTTCACCCAGGGAATGCTGAGCCTGGCGCAGATCTTCGGCGAGCAATTCGCCTGCCCCGGCCAGGGTCAGTTGCGCGCGGCCATGTTCCAGTGCCGCGCTGGCGTGACGCAGTGCTTCCAGATGCCGGCGACGTGCGCTGAAGCTGCTTTCCGAAGTCTGCTCGTAACCCATGCACGCCTTGAGGTGGTCCCGCAGCAGATCGAGGCCTTCGGCGGACTTGGCGCTGAGACTGATGGTCACGTGGCCGTCGTCACTGGTCTCCAGAGAAACCGCATCACCGGTCAGATCGGCTTTGTTGCGGATAAGGGTGACCTTCGCCGGGTCCGGTCGAGACTCGAGAAATTCTGGCCATAAGGCAAAAGGATCCAGTGCCTCTGGTGCGGTCGCATCGACCACCAGTAAAACCCGATCCGCTTCACCAATGGCTTTCAAGGCCCGTTCAACACCGATTTTTTCCACACGATCATCGGTGTCACGCAGGCCTGCGGTATCGACAACGTGCAACGGCATACCGTCGATGTGGATATGTTCGCGCAGGATATCCCGCGTGGTGCCGGCAATCTCGGTAACGATGGCAGCCTCGCGACCGGCCAAGGCATTCAACAGGCTGGATTTACCGGCATTCGGCCGGCCTGCGATGACGACGGTCATGCCATCACGCAATAACGCGCCCTGCCCCGCTTCGCGCAATACTGTGGATAACTCATCGCGTACTTTGTCGAGCATGCTCAGCACATGGCCGTCGGCGAGAAAGTCGATTTCCTCTTCCGGGAAGTCGATGGCGGCTTCGACGTAGATACGCAAGCCGATCAGTTGCTCGGTCAGGTTATGCACACGCTGGGAAAACGCACCCTGCAATGAACGCAGCGCATTGCGCGCAGCCTGGGCAGAACTGGCTTCGATCAAATCGGCGATTGCCTCGGCCTGGGCCAGATCGAGTTTGTCATTGAGGAAGGCGCGCTCGCTGAATTCCCCAGGACGGGCCAGACGACAACCCAGTTCCAGGCAGCGCTTGAGCAACATGTCCAGCACGATCGGGCCGCCGTGGCCTTGGAGTTCCAGCACGTCTTCGCCGGTGAACGAGTTCGGCCCCGGGAAATACAAAGCCAGACCTTCATCCAGCACTTGCCGGTCGTCACTGAAAAACGGCCCGTAATGGGCGTAACGCGGTTTCAGCTCGCGGCCGCTGATGGCTTTTGCCGCCATGCTGGCCAACGGCCCGGAAATACGGACGATGCCCACACCGCCGCGCCCTTGAGCGGTGGCGACAGCGGCGATGGTTTCACGGGGTGTGCTCATAAAGCGGCATCCAGACAAAAGTGGCAGATAGCAAAACGCCCCACTAGGGGGCGTTTTGAGTGGTGTTATCCACAGTGCAAGTTACGCCTCGGCTTTTTTCGTCGCCGCTTCGATCTTACGCGTGATGTACCACTGTTGTGCAATCGACAGGCAGTTGTTCACAACCCAGTACAGCACCAGACCCGCCGGGAACCACAGGAAGAAGAAGGTGAAGATGATTGGCATCATTTTCATGACCTTCGCCTGCATCGGATCCGGAGGCGTCGGGTTCAGCTGCTGCTGGATGAACATGGTTGCGCCCATGATGATCGGCAGAATGAAGAACGGATCCTTGATCGACAGGTCAGTGATCCACAGCATGAACGGCGCCTGACGCATTTCCACGCTTTCCAGCAGAACCCAGTACAGCGACAGGAAGACCGGCATCTGCACGAGGATTGGCAAGCAGCCGCCCAGTGGATTGATCTTCTCTTTCTTGTACAGCTCCATCATGGCTTGCGACATTTTCTGCCGGTCATCGCCATGTTGCTCTTTCAGCGCAGCCAGTTTCGGAGCCACGGCACGCATGCGCGCCATCGATTTGTAGCTGGCGGCCGACAGCGGGAAGAAAATCCCTTTGATCAGCATGGTCAGGAAGATGATCGACCAGCCCCAGTTACCGACAATGGCGTGGATGTGTTGCAGCAGCCAGAAGATTGGCTGGGCAATGAACCACAGAATGCCGTAGTCGACGGTCAGTTCCAGACCTGGGGACAACTCTTTCAGCACAGCCTGGCTTTTCGGACCGGCGTACAGCACAGCGCTGGTTTCAACTTTCGCACCTGGAGCAGCGGTTAGAGTAGGACCGGTGTAACCGATGATGTAGTTGCCTTTGCTGTCTTTACGGGTCTGGACGATATTGTTTTCGCCCTTGGCCGGAATCCACGCGGTCACGAAGTAGTGCTGCAGCCAGGCTACCCAACCACCGGTGACGGTTTCCTTGAGCTGCGCCTTGTCCATGTCCTTCATCGACACTTTCTTGTACGGCTCGGAACTTGTCCACAGGGCAGCGCCCAGGTAAGTCGCGGTGCCAGTAGCAGTGGTCGACGAAGGATCAGCGCTGGCATCGCGCTTCAACTGGGCAAACATTGCGCCGTTCCAGGGCTGAGTGCTCTGGTTATCCACAATGTAGGAGACAGCGACGTCGTACAGGCCACGTTTCAGGGTGAAACGCTTGATGTAGTTGACGCCGTCCTTGCTGAGTTTCAGGTCAACAACGAGTTGATCCTGACCGTCAGCCAGTTGGTAAACCTTCTTCTCCGAGGAATAAACCGGACGACCGGCCGGGTTTGCATCCGGGCCGTTGGTACCGATCAGACCGCTTTGCGCCAGATATACACGTTCGCCGCCGTTATCGAACAGCTGGAACGGAACGTCAGGACGATCCTGACGACGTGGATACAAAGGCAGAGTCAGTTGCGCAACGTCGCCACCCTGCGGATCGATCGCCAGATCGAGCACATCGGTCTTGACCTGAATCAGATCCTTGCTGGCGGCGACCGGCGTTTCGGCAGGTGCGCTGGTATCGCTGGCGGCGCGCGGAATATCGTCACTGGCGGCATTTGTGCCAGTGGCGGTGTCCGGCAAACCGGATGTAGTCGTACTGGAAGCAACATTCTGAGTCGGCAGGGCAGCCTGGCCATAATCCTGGTTCCATTTAAGAACCATGACGTAGGACACGATTGCCAGGGCGACGATCAGGATCGTGCGTTTGATATCCATGATTACTCGGCCATCGAAGAAGAACGGGAGGTAGGGACAGGTGGAACCGGGTCATAACCACCGGGATTCCACGGATGACAGCGACCTAAACGACGAAAGGTCAGCCAGCCACCGCGCAGAAGGCCATGATTTTCAATGGCTTCATACGCGTAGCAGGAACAACTGGGGTAGAAGCGACAGTGGCTGGCCATTAAAGGACTAATGGCATAGCGATAAAACTGGATCGGAACGAGGGCCAGTTTACGCATCGGTACTGTCTACCCCTACAGTTTCGGTTTTGACTGCCGGAACGGGCTTGTTGCGTGCCAGACGCTTCCAGAGTTTGCCGAAATGCTGAATCAATTCGGGGTTTTCTACATCACCCAAACCTTTGCGCGCGACGATAACGATGTCCCAGCCGACCAGTGAATCCTGGTGCAGACGGAACGATTCGCGCATCAGACGTTTGAGGCGATTGCGCTCAACGGAGAGCTTTACGCTCTTTTTCCCGATAACCAGCCCGAGACGGGGGTGATCAAGATCGTTGTTGCGTGCAAGGAGCAGGAGATTTTTCCCCGGAACCTTGCCGGTAGGGGAGTCAAAGACTGCCTTGAAATGCCGGGGGGTAAGCAGACGCTTTTCCCGACTGAAGTCCTGACTCACCTCCAGTACCGGATTATCAAACTGCCAGACGCGCACGACCTTTGGCGCGACGACGCGACAGGACTGCGCGGCCGTTCTTGGTAGCCATGCGAGCACGGAAACCGTGGGTACGAGCGCGTTTGATAGTGCTTGGTTGGAAAGTACGTTTCATGTCGTGTTACCTGGTTCGTCCACAACGGGCCGGAATGGCCCCCGTTTTAAGAGACCGGGGATTCTAGAGAAAGCAAGCCTTCAGGTCAATTTCCAACCAGCGTTTCCTTATAAATAGATCCGGGCAGGTTTTTAGCTTGAACGCCTGTCAGCCAGATATAGAAATAAAGAAGGGAATTATTTAAAGCTTTTCTGTAAAGCTTGTAAAAGCTAGACACGCCATCTTCTGTGGATAACTGCCATGAAGCCTTATTCCACGGGATGTACAGAGAATGACAACTACAGTGGAAAACCGTGTTCAGCCTGTGCTGCGCTATCGGATAAGCTGTGCGTGAAATGGCTGGTTATCCACAGGATGGTTATCCACCGGGTTTAGCCCCCAGTTGTCCAGTGCTCTCAGAGGCGGTTATCCACAGGTCTTATTCACACGCCGTTGGTCGCCTTTTAATGCGTTAACGCACTGATTAATGATGGTGATGGACCTACCTGCATGTGGATAAGTGAACCGCTCGCCGCTACAATGGCCGCTTGTTTTTGCCTCACCGGCTTTCAACTTAGGGGATATCCGTGTCAGTGGAACTTTGGCAGCAGTGCGTGGAGCTTTTGCGCGAAGAGCTGCCTGCCCAACAATTCAACACCTGGATCCGTCCACTACAGGTCGAAGCCGAAGGCGACGAGTTGCGCGTCTACGCACCGAATCGTTTCGTGTTGGACTGGGTCAACGAAAAGTACCTGGGCCGCGTCCTTGAACTGCTGGATGAGCACGGCAATGGCTCGACGCCGGCGCTGTCCTTGTTAATAGGCAGCAAACGCAGCTCGGCACCTCGTGCCGCACCCAATGCGCCACTGGCGGCCGCGCAGGTTGCTCAGGCGCGGGCCAATAATGTGCCAGCGAGCAATCCGGCACCGACGCCAGCCCCTGCTCCGGCCAAGCGTTCCACACAGAAAGCCGCTGAAGTCAGTGAAGAGCCTTCCCGCGACAGCTTCGACCCGATGGCGGGCGCTGCTTCGCAGCAGGCCCCGGTTCGCGCCGAGCAGCGCACCGTGCAGGTAGAAGGTGCGCTCAAGCACACCAGTTACCTGAATCGCACGTTCACCTTCGAAAACTTCGTTGAAGGTAAATCCAACCAGCTCGCCCGTGCGGCGGCCTGGCAAGTGGCGGACAATCCCAAGCACGGTTACAACCCGCTCTTCCTCTATGGCGGCGTCGGCCTGGGTAAAACCCACTTGATGCACGCGGTGGGCAACCATCTATTAAAGAAGAATCCGAATGCCAAGGTCGTGTACCTGCATTCCGAGCGCTTTGTGGCCGACATGGTCAAGGCGTTGCAACTGAACGCGATCAACGAATTCAAGCGTTTCTACCGTTCGGTGGACGCCTTGCTGATCGACGATATTCAGTTCTTCGCCCGCAAGGAGCGTTCCCAGGAAGAGTTTTTCCACACCTTCAACGCGCTGCTTGAAGGTGGTCAGCAGGTCATTCTCACCAGTGACCGCTACCCGAAAGAAATCGAAGGCCTTGAAGAACGCCTCAAATCCCGCTTCGGTTGGGGCCTGACGGTTGCCGTCGAGCCGCCGGAACTGGAAACCCGCGTGGCGATCCTGATGAAGAAGGCCGATCAGGCCAAAGTCGAGTTGCCTCACGATGCCGCGTTCTTCATAGCCCAGCGCATCCGCTCCAACGTCCGTGAGCTGGAAGGTGCGCTGAAACGGGTTATCGCCCACTCGCACTTCATGGGCCGCGACATCACCATCGAGCTGATCCGCGAATCCCTGAAAGACTTGCTGGCGTTGCAGGACAAACTGGTCTCTGTGGATAACATTCAGCGCACCGTCGCCGAGTATTACAAGATCAAGATTTCCGACCTGCTGTCCAAGCGCCGTTCGCGCTCGGTGGCTCGTCCGCGTCAGGTCGCCATGGCGTTGTCCAAGGAACTGACCAACCACAGCCTGCCGGAAATCGGCGATGTGTTTGGCGGCCGCGACCACACCACCGTGTTGCACGCCTGCCGCAAGATCAACGAACTTAAGGAATCCGACGCGGACATCCGCGAGGACTACAAGAACCTGCTGCGTACACTGACCACTTGATGAACACCAGCGCAGCTTATTAAGGCAAGGGACTAGACCATGCATTTCACCATTCAACGCGAAGCCCTGTTGAAACCCCTGCAACTGGTCGCAGGCGTCGTCGAGCGCCGACAGACCTTGCCGGTACTGTCCAACGTGCTGTTGGTCGTCGAAGGCCAGCAACTGTCGCTGACCGGTACCGACCTGGAAGTCGAGCTGGTCGGTCGTGTG
>NZ_RCNZ01000037.1:0-3690 GCF_004307525.1 Pseudomonas sp. Sample_21
TTCATTCATTCGTTTTCGCAAATCCCCGCCGACAAAGCTGCCAGGGCGACTCTTGAGTCTCAACACGGCATGCGCAGCTTTGGAGCATGGGTCTTTGCGGATGCACTTAGAGGCAGACCCATGACCCAGGAAACCGGCGGATTCGCCGCTTTTAATCTCAACCCGAATATTCTTGCAGCCGTCGCAGCGACTGGCTACGAAGAGCCTTCGGCGATTCAGCAGCAATCGATCCCGATCATCATGGCCGGCCAGGACATGATTGGCCAGGCGCAAACCGGTACCGGTAAAACCGCCGCGTTCGCACTGCCTATTCTGCACCGCATCGATCCTGCCAAGCGCGAACCGCAAGCCCTGATCCTGGCGCCAACCCGAGAGTTGGCGCTGCAAGTAGCAACCGCTTTTGAAACCTACGCCAAGCAAATGCCAGGCGTCACCGTCGTGGCTGTCTACGGCGGCGCGCCGATGGGCCCGCAACTCAAGGCAATCCGTAATGGCGCACAGATTGTTGTCGCTACTCCGGGTCGTCTGTGCGACCACCTGCGTCGCGACGAGAAAGTCCTGTCGACCGTGAACCATCTGGTTCTCGACGAAGCTGACGAAATGTTGAAGCTGGGCTTCATGGATGACCTGGAAGTCATCTTCAAGGCTCTGCCATCGACCCGCCAGACCGTGCTGTTCTCGGCGACCCTGCCGCAGTCGATCCGCGCCATTGCCGAACGCCACCTGCGCGATCCGCAACACGTCAAGATCCAGACCAAGACCCAGACCGTTACCGCGATCGAACAGGCTCACCTGTTGGTTCACGCTGACCAGAAAACCTCGGCCGTACTCAGCCTGCTGGAAGTCGAAGACTTCGACGCGCTGATCATGTTCGTGCGCACCAAGCAAGCGACCCTGGACCTGGCCAGCGCCCTCGACGCCAAAGGCTACAAAGCCGCCGCGTTGAACGGTGATATCGCCCAGAACCAGCGTGAGCGCGTGATCGACTCGCTCAAGGATGGCCGTCTGGACATCGTTGTCGCGACCGACGTTGCTGCCCGTGGTCTGGACGTTCCGCGCATCACTCACGTGTTCAACGTTGACATGCCGTACGACCCGGAATCCTACGTGCACCGTATCGGCCGTACCGGCCGTGCCGGTCGCGAAGGTCGAGCACTGCTGCTGGTGACTCCACGTGAGCGCCGCATGCTGCAAGTGATCGAGCGCGTAACCGGTCAGAAAGTTGCCGAAGTACGCCTGCCAGACGCTCAGGCCGTTCTCGATGCACGCATCAAGAAACTGACCAACAGCCTGTCGCCGCTGGTTGCTGATGCCGAATCGACTCACGGTGAGCTGCTCGACCGTCTGACCGCCGACATCGGTTGCACCCCGCGTGCACTGGCCGCTGCGCTGCTGCGCAAGGCTACCAACGGTCAAGCGCTGAACCTGGCAGCGATCGAGAAGGAACGTCCACTGGTGCCGAACAACGCACCGCGTGGCGACCGTCCTGAGCGTTCCGGTGATCGTCCTGATCGTGGTGACCGCGAGCGTCGCGCGCCAATGCCTTTGGGCGAAGGCCGTGCTCGTTGCCGTACCGCGCTGGGTGCGCGTGACGGTATCGCTGCGAAAAACCTGCTGGGCGCCATCCTCAACGAAGGCGGTCTGGCCCGTGAAGCGATCGGTCGCATCCAGGTGCGTGACAGCTTCAGCCTCGTCGAACTGCCGGAAGAAGGTCTGGAAAAGCTCCTGACCAAGCTGAAGGACACTCGCGTGGCTGGTAAGCAGCTCAAGCTGCGTCGCTACCGCGAAGATTGATCCGCCCTTGGGCTGATTGATCGAACATAAAAAATCCCCGACTGGTTCGGGGATTTTTTTTGCCTGCTTTTAGGGTTCACACAAAACCCTGTGGGAGCTGGCTTGCCAGCGATGACGTCAGCCGAAGCGATATATATCCATACCCAGCGCCCCCATCGTGAAACCCTGATGCGCCACGCTGAAAACCCCGCCAGCACCGCGAGCAAAATACAACGGCAACAAATGCTCATCACTGGGGTGACTGCGCACGGCATTCGGCGCCTGCTGGCGATAATCATGCAGCGCCGTTTCATCGTCGGCCGCCAGTTTGTCGATCATCCAGTCACGAAAATCCCGCGCCCACGGTTCAATGCTTTCCGGGCCGGCATGCCAGTCCAGCTCGCGGAGGTTGTGGGTGATGCTGCCGGAGCCGATCAACAGAATGCCGTGTTCGCGCAGGCTCGCCAGCGCACGGCCAACCCGCGTCTGCAACGCCGGCCCGCCACGACTCGGCAGCGAGACTTGCACCACCGGAATGTCGGCCTGCGGATACATCAACGACAGCGGCACCCAGACACCATGATCGAACGGTCGTTGCGGATCGAGCCGCGCCGGCAAGTCATGGGCGTTCAGCAGTTCAGCCACTTCGGCGGCCAGCTGCGGATTGCCCGGTGCCGGGTACTGAACTTCAAACAGCGCACGGGGGAAACCGCCGAAGTCGTGCCAGGTTTCCGGATGCGGGTGGCTGCTGACCAGCAGTTCCTGGCTTTCCCAGTGCGCCGAGACGATGACGATGGCTTTGGGGCGCGGCAGTTCGGCGGCCAGTCGCGCCAGTGCCGGGCCGCTGGCACCGGGCTCCAGCGCGAGCATCGGTGAACCGTGGGAGATAAACAGGCTGGGCAACATGGACGGGCTCCTGAGCGCTAAGATGAGCCATCTTCAGTCAGATCATCGATCTGAATCCAATATAAGTTTCTGCGGTTTTTCATCGGTTTTTCGGAGTGATCCATGCAGCCTGAGTTTTGGTACAAGAAATGGGATTCGAACCAGATCGGCTTTCATCAGTCCGAGGCCAACCCGTATTTGCAGCGTTACTGGCCGGAGCTGGCGATTGCACCGTCGGCGCGTGTGCTTGTGCCGCTGTGCGGGAAGAGTCTGGATCTGCTCTGGCTTGCCGGGCAGGGACACCAGGTAATTGGGGTTGAGCTAGCCGAAAAGGCTGTCGAGGAGTTTTTCAGCGAACATCAGTTGCAACCGCAGATCAGCGAGCAGGGCGCATTCAAGGTTTATCGCACTGTTGCGTTCGAATTGTGGTGCGGTGATTTTTTCGCGCTGACGGCAGAGGATGTTGCCGGTTGCACGGCGCTGTACGACCGCGCCGCGCTGATTGCCTTGCCGGACGCGATGCGCCAGCGCTACGCGGAGCATCTGCAACAGTTGCTGGCGCCGGGGATGAAAGGGCTGGTGATTACCCTGGATTACGATCAGTCGCAGATCCCGGGACCGCCGTTTGCGGTGAATGATGATGAGGCGCAGCGGCTGCTGGGCCAGGGTTGGCAGCTGGAGAAACTGGAAGAGCGGGATATTCTGGATGAGAGCCCCAAGTTTGTGCAGGGCGGGGTTGAGTGGTTGGTGGAGCGGGTTTATCGGGTTTCTTCCAGATAGTTTTCTGTCAGCAGCTCCGGCGTCCTCGCGAGCAGGCTCGCTCCCACAGTGGGATGCATTCCAAAGGTGGGAGCGAGCCTGCTCGCGAAAGGGACTTTGCTGACAACGCATGATCTGGAGATACAAAAAAAGGCCCGCATCGCTGCGGGCCTTCTTTTTCACTTCGGTCAAATCAACCGCGACGACGCAGTGCGTCAATACGCTCTTCCAGCGGCGGGTGGCTCATGAACATGCGGGCGAAGCCCTGTTTGA
>NZ_RCNZ01000073.1:0-69460 GCF_004307525.1 Pseudomonas sp. Sample_21
GGAGTTTTCCGTTTCGACTGCGCCGGAAGTGGGGCGAATTATAGACCTCTGGAATTCGCCGTCAACCCCCAATTTCAACTTTATTCAGATTTCAGCGTAATACGTGCAAAAGCCTTCTTGCCGGCCTGGCAAACGTGAGTCGCGCCCAGTGCATATATAAAGGAGCGATCAACCACCTCACCATCGACACGCACGCCGCCAGCCGCCAACAGATCTCGCGCCGCCGCTGAGTTCTTCACCAAGCCAGCCTTATTAAGGACAGCAGCGATCGGCATATCCTCAACCGAAGACAGTTCGATCTCAGGCAAGTCATCTGGAAGCTCGCCATCCTTCATGCGGTTGCCGGCGCCTCGGTGAGCATTCGCCGCAGCTTCTTCACCATGGAAGCGCGCAACGATCTCTTCAGCCAGCTTGATTTTGATGTCGCGTGGATTCGCTCCAGCTTCGACGTCAGCCCGGAAGGCGTTGATCTCATCCATCGAGCGAAAGCTGAGCAACTCGAAGTAACGCCACATCAGCGCATCCGGGATGGAAACCAGCTTGCTGTACATGACGCCCGGCGCTTCCTGGATACCGACATAGTTGCCCAGCGACTTGGACATCTTCTTCACGCCATCCAGACCTTCCAGCAATGGCATGGTCAGAATGCACTGGGCTTCCTGGCCATAACCACGCTGCAACTCGCGACCCATCAGCAAGTTGAATTTCTGATCGGTACCGCCCAGCTCGACATCGGCGCGCAGCGCGACCGAGTCATAACCCTGAACCAGCGGATAGAGGAACTCGTGAATAGCGATCGGCTGGTTGGTGGTATAGCGCTTGTCGAAGTCATCGCGCTCGAGCATGCGAGCAACGGTGTATTGCGAAGTCAGGCGAATGAAATCCGCCGGCCCCATCTTGTCCATCCAGGTGGAATTGAAGGCAACTTCGGTTTTCGCCGGATCAAGGATTTTGAAAACCTGAGTCTTATAGGTCTCAGCATTTTCCAGAACCTGCTCACGCGTCAGTGGCGGACGCGTGGCGCTCTTGCCACTCGGATCACCGATCATCCCGGTGAAGTCACCTATAAGGAAGATCACCTGGTGCCCCAGCTCCTGGAACTGACGCAGCTTATTAATAAGCACGGTATGACCAAGATGCAGATCCGGAGCGGTAGGGTCGAAACCAGCCTTGATACGCAGCGGTTGGCCGCGCTTGAGCTTCTCGACCAGCTCGGACTCGACCAATAGTTCTTCCGCACCACGTTTAATCAGCGCTAGCTGCTCTTCAACCGACTTCATAACAGACCCGCAAGGCTCAGATTCAAAGGGAACCAACCATACAAGAACGCGCACCAATTACAAGTTTTGCCCGGCGCACGGACACCAATCCACAGACCCGAGGTCTGTAGACTTGCTTCAGCGATGATTTGGTTATATTTTATACAGTTATTTCATCTTCATCATGTCATTCATCTTTTCCAATTCATCTATTTCAAAGTCAAAAATTACCTATGACCACAGAACCGTCTAAAGCGCCCCCGCTTTACCCGAAGACCCACCTGCTCGCCGCAAGTGGAATCGCCGCCCTTCTCAGCCTGGCGCTGCTGGTATTTCCCTCCAGCGATGTTGAAGCCAAAAAGACGACTCTGAGTCTTGAACTGGAAAGTCCCGCTGAACAACTGACACAAGATCAAGACGCTGCTGATGCGACTCAAGCCACAAACGAGCCCGTAGCTTCGCCGTTCGCACAAATCGAAAACAGCGACGAAAACGCCGCGCAAACCGCTGAAACCGCGCCGTCACCTGTAGCCCCTGCTGAGAAACCAAAAGAGCCTGGGCACCGCGAGGTCGTGGTTTCCAAAGGCGATACGCTGTCTACCCTGTTTGAAAAAGTCGGCCTACCGGCAGCCTCCGTGCACGAAATACTGGCAAGCGACAAGCAAGCCAAGCAGTTCAGCCAACTCAAGCGCGGTCAGAAACTCGAATTCGAACTCAGCCCGGAAGGCCAGTTGACCAGCCTGCACAGCAAGGTCAGCGACGTTGAAACCATCACCCTGACCAAGAATGACAAGGGTTATTCGTTCAACCGAGTGACTGCCAAGCCAACCGTTCGCACTGCCTACGTCCACGGTGTCATCAACAGCTCACTGTCGCAGTCCGCAGCCCGCGCCGGCCTTTCTCACAGCATGACCATGGACATGGCCAGCGTCTTTGGCTACGACATCGATTTCGCGCAGGACATTCGTCAGGGTGATGAATTCGATGTGATCTACGAGCAGAAAGTCATCAACGGCAAGGCTGTCGGCACCGGCCCGATCCTGTCGGCGCGCTTCACCAACCGCGGGAAGACTTACACCGCTGTTCGCTACACCAACAAACAAGGCAACAGCAGCTATTACACTGCCGATGGCAACAGCATGCGCAAGGCCTTCATCCGTACGCCGGTTGACTTCGCCCGCATCAGCTCGAAGTTCTCCATGGGCCGCAAGCACCCTATCCTCAACAAGATCCGCGCGCACAAAGGTGTCGATTATGCAGCGCCGCGAGGCACGCCGATCAAGGCTGCCGGTGACGGCAAAGTGTTGCTGGCCGGTCGTCGTGGTGGTTACGGCAACACTGTGATCATTCAGCACGGCAACACTTACCGTACGCTCTATGGCCATATGCAGGGCTTTGCCAAAGGCGTGAAAACCGGTGGCAGCGTGAAGCAAGGTCAAGTCATTGGCTATATCGGTACAACTGGCCTTTCCACCGGCCCGCATTTGCACTATGAGTTCCAGGTCAACGGCGTTCACGTCGATCCGCTGGGCCAGAAGCTGCCGATGGCCGATCCGATCGCCAAGTCCGAACGCGCGCGCTTCCTCGCGCAGAGCCAGCCGTTGATGGCGCGCATGGATCAAGAGAAGGCCACCATGTTGGCTTCGAGCAAGCGCTAAGCCATGGCCCTGTATATCGGTGTGATGTCCGGAACCAGTCTCGACGGGCTGGACATCGCCCTGATCGAGCAGACCTCGGCGATCAAACTGATCGCCACCCACTACCTGCCAATGCCTGACTCCCTGCGCGCCGAGCTGCTTGGCTTGTGCGCCAGCGGCCCCGACGAGATCGCCCGCTCGGCGATTGCCCAGCAACACTGGGTCGAACTTGCCGCGTCGGGCATTCACACCCTCCTCGCGCAACAACAACTCAAGCCCGATGCCATTCGTGCCATCGGTAGCCACGGTCAGACCATTCGCCATGAGCCGGCGCGCGGGTTTACCGTGCAGATCGGTAATCCAGCCCTGCTGACTGAGTTGACCGGTATTACCGTCGTCAGCGATTTCCGCAGTCGCGATGTCGCAGCGGGTGGCCAAGGTGCGCCTCTGGTGCCAGCCTTTCACGAAGCGTTGTTTGAAGAGCGTACTGGTAACCAGGCAGTCTTGAATATCGGCGGATTCAGCAATCTCAGCCTGATTGAGCCGAACAAACCTGTAGCCGGTTTCGACTGCGGACCGGGGAATGTTCTGATGGACGCCTGGATTCACCGGCAACGGGGCGAGAACTATGACCGGGACGGCAAATGGGCTGCGATCGGCAAGGTTGAACCAGCCCTGCTCACGGCACTGCTCAGCGACCCGTTCTTCGTCACCAAAGGCCCGAAGAGTACCGGCCGGGAAGTCTTCAATCTGCCATGGCTGGAACAGCATCTTTCGAACCTGCCAACCTTCGCAGCCGAAGACGTTCAGGCCACGCTGCTCGAACTGACGGCGCTGACCATCGTCGAGTCGCTACAAAGCGCTCAATCGGACACTCAGGAATTGCTGGTTTGTGGCGGCGGCGCGCACAACGCGACGCTGATGAGACGTCTGGCGGATCTGCTGCCAAATACCCAAGTCGCCAGCACCGCAACTCACGGCGTTGACCCTGACTGGGTAGAAGCCATGGCCTTCGCCTGGCTGGCTCATTGCTGCCTCGAAGGCATCGCCGCCAATCGGCCAAGCGTCACCGGCGCTCGCGGGCTGCGCGTACTCGGCGCCATCTACCCGGCATAAACTTCAGATACAAAAACGCCGCAGAACCGAAAGGCTCTGCGGCGTTTTGTTGTGTGCGCTGAAGCGCGATCAGATCGAGAACGACGACCCGCAACCACAAGTCGTGGTGGCATTCGGGTTCTTGATCACGAAGCGCGAACCTTCCAGACCTTCCTGATAATCCACCTCGGCACCGGCCAAGTACTGGAAGCTCATCGGATCGACCACCAGGCTCACGCCTTCGCGCTCGACGATGGTGTCGTCATCGGCCACGTCTTCATCGAAGGTGAAACCGTATTGAAACCCTGAACAACCGCCGCCCGTAACAAATACGCGCAGCTTCAAGCGATCATTCCCCTCTTCATCGACCAGGCTCTTCACCTTGTGCGCAGCACCTTGAGTGAATTGCAAAGCCGTGGGGGTGAAGGATTCGACGCTCATGCTGACTATCTCCCGGCGTTACGCCGCCATAATGCGTGATGACGCGCATTATCCGCTTGTCCTAGAAAATTGGTCAACTATTAGAGGAGCAGCGGCAAGCTTCAAGCGGTGAGCTTCAAGCTTGCCTCTGATCTCTTGTAGCTTGTGGCTTGAAGCTCGCAGCTGCTTTTAAGGCAGCATGCCGGCGTGTGACAGGCCGAAGCGCTCGTCCAGTCCGAACAGAATGTTCATGTTCTGCACCGCCTGGCCCGAGGCGCCCTTGACCAGGTTGTCAATCACCGAGAGTACGACCACCAAATCGCCATCCTGTGGACGATGCACGGCGATGCGGCAGACGTTGGCGCCGCGCACGCTACGGGTTTCCGGGTGGCTGCCGGCTGGCATGACATCGACGAACGGTTCGTTGGCATAGCGCTTTTCGAACAGTGCCTGCAGATCAACCGAGCGATCCGCTACTGTCGCGTAGAGCGTGGAGTGAATACCGCGAATCATCGGCGTCAGGTGCGGGACAAAGGTCAGGCCGACGTCCTTGCCCGCCGCGCGACGCAGGCCCTGGCGAATTTCCGGCAGATGACGATGACCTTTTACCGCATAGGCCTTCATGCTTTCCGACGTCTCGGAGTACAAAGAACCAACAGCCGCACCACGCCCGGCACCACTGACACCGGATTTGCAGTCGGCGATCAAACGCGATGCGTCGGCCAGACCTGCTTCCAGCAACGGCAGGAAACCCAATTGCGTTGCGGTCGGATAGCAACCCGGCACCGCGATCAGGCGCGCTTTCTTGATCTGCTCGCGATTGACTTCCGGCAGACCATAGACCGCTTCGTCCAGCAATTGCGGTGCGCCGTGTGGCTGGCCGTACCACTTGGCCCATTCATCAGCATCTTGCAGACGGAAGTCGGCGGACAGGTCGATGACCTTGGTGCCCGCCGCCAGCAGCTCGCCTGCCAAGGCGTGAGCCACACCGTGTGGCGTGGCGAAGAAAACCACGTCGCAGGCGCCAAGGGTTTTCACGTCCGGCACGCTGAACGCCAGCCCGTCATAGTGACCGCGCAGGTTCGGGTACATGTCAGCCACGGCCAGACCGGCCTCGGATCGGGAAGTGATGACGACCACTTCTGCCTGCGGATGCTGTGCCAACAGACGCAGCAGTTCGACACCGGTGTAACCCGTGCCGCCGACGATACCGACCTTGACCATAAACCTGCCCTCAACGAACCCACTGGAAAGCCGTCGATAATAGGGGCCGCGCGCGCCTGCGACAACCGCCAAGGTGACGCGCGGACGCTCAAGCCTCTACTATCTGGCTACCGTGAATGAGGGAATAACCAAAAATGCTCTATCTATGGCTCAAAGCGTTTCACATTGTCAGCGTCGTCTGCTGGTTTGCCGGGCTGTTCTACTTGCCGCGCCTGTTCGTTTACCACGCGCAAAGCACCGACACGATCAGCCAGGAACGCTTCAGCGTCATGGAGCGCAAGCTGTATCGCGGCATCATGGGCCCGGCGATGATCGCCACGCTGATCTTCGGTGGCTGGCTGATCTACCTCAACCCGAGCCTTTTCAGCCAGGGCGGCTGGATTCACGCAAAACTGACTCTGGTCGTTCTGCTGATCGGTTACCACCATATGTGCGGCGCGCAGGTAAAACGCTTCGCCCGTGGCGAAAACACCCGCAGCCATGTCTTTTATCGCTGGTTCAATGAAGTGCCGGTTCTGATATTGCTGGCTATCGTAATTCTGGTCGTGGTCAAGCCGTTCTAACTTCAACCAATACAGATCCTCGGGGTGTTCTCAATGTCGCTGCCCGCTCTGCTCGAACAACGTCTGCGTCTGCCCGTAGTAGCAGCGCCGATGTTCCTGATCTCCAATCCGGAACTGGTGCTCGCCTGCTGCCGCAACGGCGTGGTCGGCAGCTTTCCGGCGCTGAACCAACGCGAAAGCAGTGGGTTCAAGGCCTGGCTGGAACAGATCGAAGCGGGCCTGGCGACGCTGGCTAATCCGGCCCCTTATGCGGTGAACCTGATTGTTCACCACAGCAACCCGCGTCTGCAGGCGGATCTGGACATTTGCGTCGAGCACAAGGTGCCGATCGTTATCACCAGCCTCGGCGCGGTGAAGGAACTGGTCGACGCGGTGCACAGCTACGGCGGTCTGGTGTTTCACGACGTGACCACGCGGCGCCATGCCGAGAAAGCCGCTGAAGCGGGTGTCGACGGGCTGATTGCCGTCGCGGCCGGCGCCGGCGGGCATGCCGGCACCTGGAGTCCGTTTGCGCTGATTGCCGAGATCCGTGAATTTTTCGACAAGACGCTGTTGCTTGCAGGATGTTTGAACCACGGCCATGAGATTCTCGCCGCGCAACTGCTCGGCGCGGATTTGGCCTACTTCGGTACGCGATTTATCGGCACCACCGAAAGTCACGCGCCTGACGCTTATAAAGAGATGCTGCTGACAGCCAAGGCTGCCGACATCATTCATACTCCAGCGGTGTCGGGAGTGCCGGCCAGTTTCATGCGCCAGAGCCTGGAGGCGGCCGGTTTCGACATGGCGGCCCTGCAAGGCAAGGGCGAGGTCAATTTCGGCGACAAGCTCAAGCCGATCAACGATGAAGCCAAAGCCTGGAAGACCGTGTGGTCGGCGGGTCAGGGTGTTGGCCAGATTAGTGATCTGCCAAGCGTGGATCAGTTGATCGCGCGGCTCGACGCTGAATATCGTCAGGCCCAAGCGCGCGCTGCACAGTTGCCACAACGCTGGCCGCGCTGAAAAACATATCTGGCCAGTCCTGATCAGACTGGCTGCCAAATGAATCGCGACAAGGATGCCTCGGCCATGAGCGACACCCGTTACAAGATCGTCTTCGACGGCGCGCTGCAGCCCGGCGTCGACTTCACCACCGCCAAACTGAATCTGGCGGATCTGTTCAAAAGCGATCTGGCCGCCATCGAGCGCCTGTTCAATGGCCGCACCGTCGCCCTCAAACGTGATTTGTCTCACAGCGATGCGCAGACGTATCTGCAGGCGTTGAACAAAACCGGGATCGATGCGCGGATCGAAGCGGAAACAGCCATCGAGCTGAATCTCGCGGACGTCCACGATAACCCTGCAGCGGTGGTGGAACCGGACTCGCCTTACGCCCCACCGCGCGCCAATGTCGGTGAAGCTCTGCCGCCATTCGCCACGCTCAAGCCATTCAGCGTCGAAGGCCGGATCGGTCGCCTGCGCTTTCTGGCCTGGACCATGGTCTTGAGCCTGGTGACCCTGCCCATCGTCGGCGTGTTTGCTTTGATTGCGTTGGGCTTGGTCAGCGGCGACTCGACTACCGGGCTGATCCTCGGCGGCATTCTGGCGGTCTTCCTGTTCCTCGGCTTCATGATCGTCAGCATTCTGTTCAGCGTTCAGCGCCTGCACGATATCGGCTGGTCGGGCTGGCTGTGGTTGTTGAATCTGGTGCCGTTCGTCGGCAGTTTTTTCCCGCTGGTAATGATGGTCGTACCCGGCAATGCCGGCGCCAACCGCTATGGCCCGCCGCCGCCACCGAACAGCACAGCGGTCAAAGTGCTGTGCTCGTTGTGGATCGTATTCTTCGCACTGATTTTTGCCGGCGGCCTGCTTGGCGGCTTCTCGGCTGTGCAGGAAGAATATGAAAGCAATCTGGAGAGCAGCTATGACAGCGGCTCGGTGACCACCGACGAAGTTGAGGTTGTCGAGCCGCCAGCGATTTCCGCCGACGAGGCAGCCGAACCGGCGCAGGCCCCTGTAGACTCTGCGCAAGAATGAACAGCGCTCCCTGCCGCGACAACCGCGTCGCCGGCGCGGAGCTGTTGCGATGGAGAACTGCATGACCCGTTACGCTCTGATCACCGGTGCTTCCAGCGGCATCGGCCTGGCCATGGCCGAAGCGCTGGCCCGGCGCGGCCGCAGCCTGATTCTGGTGGCACGACAGCGTGATCAGCTGGAAAGTATCGCCATCGAGCTGACCCAGCGTTTCGATGTCGAAGTATTGTTTCGTGCCTGCGATCTCGGCGAACCGTTGCGCCTGTCGGGCTTTTTGCTGGAGCTGGAAGAAGGCGACCGGCAGATCGATCTGCTGGTCAATTGCGCAGGCATCGGCACCTGCGGGCCATTCCTCGCGCAGGATTGGATGACTGAGCAGGACCTCATCGAGGTCAACATTCTCGCCCTCACCCGCCTCTGCCATGCGGTGGGTAACAGCATGGCGCTGCTGGGTGGCGGGCAGATCCTCAATGTCGCCTCGGTGGCTGCGTACAGCCCCGGCCCATGGATGAGCACCTACTACGCCAGCAAAGCCTACGTGCTGCATTTTTCCGAAGCCCTGCGCGTGGAGCTCAAACAAAGCGGCGTGAAAGTCTCCGTGCTTTGCCCCGGCCCGACGCGCACACCGTTCTTCCGAACCGCACAGATGAGTAGCGAAAAGATCGAAAGCAGCCACTCGCTGATGAGTCCGGAAGAAGTGGCACTGCATGCCGTACGCGCGCTGGATAAAAACCGCGCCATCATCATTCCGGGACGGCGCAACCGCTGGCTGGCGTTCCTGCCGCGACTGGGTTCGCGCTGGCTTAACCGGACGATTGTCGGCATGGTCAATAA
Source organism: Pseudomonas sp. Sample_21 (assembly GCF_004307525.1). Classification (NCBI taxonomy): domain Bacteria; kingdom Pseudomonadati; phylum Pseudomonadota; class Gammaproteobacteria; order Pseudomonadales; family Pseudomonadaceae; genus Pseudomonas; species Pseudomonas sp. Sample_21. Next base: position 9,046 of record NZ_RCNZ01000073.1, read on the forward strand.
AGCTTACTGCCCCCGCTAGGAACACGACTTCGAAGCGGTACACTCGATTCAGCCCAACTCAACGGAGAAACAGCAGTGGATACTCTGTTCACCAAGATCATCAACCGGGAAATCCCGGCCAATATCATCTACGAGGACGACCAGGTTCTGGCCTTCCACGACATCGCCCCACAGGCTCCGGTGCACTTTCTGGTGATCCCGAAAAAACCGGTGCGCACGCTCAACGACCTGACCGAAGACGACAAGGCACTGGCCGGGCACATCCTGTTCACCGCGCAGCGTCTGGCGCTGGAACTGGGTTGCGAAGAAGGCTTCCGCGTGGTGATGAACTGCAATGAACTTGGCGGGCAGACTGTCTATCACATCCATATGCACGTGCTGGGGCAGCGTCAGATGAACTGGCCGCCGGGCTGATTGGCGACAACCAACCGTGGGAGCGAGCCTGCTCGCGAAGGCGCCGATACATCCAACACTTCAGTAGCCGATAATCCGCTTTCGCGAGCAGGCTCGCTCCCACAAAAAAGCCTGACCGCCCAGCAAGTGACCCAGCGCAAACCCTCGCCGGCCGATTCGGTTAAACTGGCCGCCGAGATTCTTCCCGGAGGTCAGCATGACTACCCAACGTCACTACTCGCCCATAGACCGTCTGCTACTGCAAGCCGATGCCGCGATGCGCACCCTGTTGCCCTTCAGTGGCCAGCCGTACCGCCCGTCGCCAGCGATTCTGCAGCCGGATACGCAAATGAGCGATGAAGACACCCGCCATGTCGCCGGTCTGATGCGCATCAACCATACCGGCGAAGTCTGCGCCCAGGCGCTGTATCAGGGACAGGCGCTGACCGCCAAGTTGCCGCAGGTACGCGCAGCCATGGAGCACGCGGCTGAAGAAGAGATCGATCATCTGGTCTGGTGTGAACAGCGCATCCATCAGCTGGGCAGCCACACCAGCGTGCTGAATCCACTGTTTTACGGCATGTCGTTCGGTATCGGCGCGGTGGCCGGCCTGATCAGCGACAAGGTCAGCCTTGGTTTCGTTGCGGCGACCGAGCATCAGGTCTGCAAACACTTGAACGAACATCTGGAGCAATTGCCGGCCGAGGACGAAAAATCCCGGGCGATTCTTGAGCAGATGCGCATCGATGAAGAACACCATGCGGAAAGTGCTTTGGATGCGGGCGGGTTTCGTTTTCCGGCGCCGGTCAAGTTCGGGATGAGCTTGTTGGCCAAGGTGATGACCAAGAGTACTTATCGGATCTGAGATCTGTGTCGGTGCTGATGACCTCTTCGCGAGCTGGCTCGCTCCCACAGAGGTTTTGTATGAGGCATGAAAAAGGCGACCACGAGGTCGCCTTTTTTTGTCCGGTAATCTTAGGTCGGCATATTGCGCGCGTAGAAGATTTCCAGCATTTCGTGTTTCACACGGTCGGTCACCTGGGCACGCTGCTCGGGCGAGAGGTTGCTGGTGGCGTCGCCGAACAGGTAGTTATCCAGTTCGAAGTTCTTCAGCAGCATTTTGGTGTGGAACAGGTTTTCCTGGTACACGTTCACGTCGGTCATCTGGTACGCGTCGCGGGTGTCTTCGGAGAGGTAGTTCTGGATCGAGTTGATCTCGTGGTCGATGAAGTGTTTGTTGCCTTCAACGTCACGGGTGAAGCCGCGCACACGGTAATCCACGGTCACGATGTCCGAATCGAACTGGTGAATGAGGAAGTTGAGTGCTTTGAGCGGTGAAATGACACCACAGGTCGACACGTCGATATCCACACGGAAGGTCGCAATACCGTCGTCCGGATGGATTTCCGGATAGGTGTGCACCGTGATGTGGCTCTTGTCGAGGTGGGCCAGAATGATTTCGGGCAACGGGCCCGGCGATTCTTCGATCTGGCTGTCAGTCGGGGTCACCGGCTCTTCCGAAATCAGAATCGTGACGCTGGCGCCCTGGGGTTCATAGTCCTGACTGGCGATGTTCAGGATGTTGGCACCAATGATCTCGACAACTTCTGTGAGAATCTGCGTCAGGCGTTTCGCGTTGTACTCTTGATTGATGTACTCGACGTAAGCCTGCTGGTCTTGCGGGGTTTCCGCGTAGCAGATGTCATAGATGTTGAAGCTCAAGGTCTTTGTCAGGTTATTGAACCCGTGGAGCTTGAGTTTGCTTTTCACCGTTAAAAACTCTCTATGTATGCGGCGCGGCCGCGTGATCAAGCATGCCCGTCAAGTGCGAACAACGCACCTGCGTAGGACGGTTAACACCTCTTCGCGATGGCGATTTTGGTTATCTGTTCAGGCGGATGACCCGTCGGCTGACCGATCACTGCCCTGAAAAAAGTGGCGCATTATGCAGACGTCAGCGGGGGATCGCCAGAGTCTGCACTGCTTTTATGATAGTTGAATGTCGGTTCAGCCGAGTTCAACGATTTCATAATCGTGGGTGATTGCCACGCCAGCCGCGCCGAGCATGATCGACGCCGAGCAATATTTCTCGGCCGACAGTTCGATGGCGCGCTTGACCTGAGCTTCTTTCAAGCCCCGGCCCTTGACCACGAAGTGCATGTGGATCTTGGTAAACACCTTCGGATCTTCAGTCGCACGCTCGGCGTCGAGAAAGGCTTCGCAGCTTTCAACGGCCTGGCGCGACTTCTTCAGGATGCTGACCACGTCGAAGTTGCTGCAACCGCCGACACCCAGCAAGAGCATTTCCATCGGGCGAACCCCGAGGTTACGGCCACCGGCATCTGGCGGGCCGTCCATCACCACGACATGACCGCTGCCGGATTCGCCGAGGAACATGGCTTCGCCAGCCCATTGGATGCGTGCCTTCATCGCCCAGACTCCACTGTAAAAAAAGGGTCGCCAGCTTAGCACAGCGCTTTGTCCCGACAGGAACGACGTCCTAGGACGGATGCTTTCTGGCTGTAGGTAATTTCTCGAATTTACGACGAAGTGTCTGGTAAGCTGGCGCCAATTCGCTGGCGCCAATTCGTCAGCTCTGTAGCGACCGCCTTCAGCGCCTCATAACAACTCAAACATCACCGTGCAGTCTTTTCGGGATACAACCATGGTTGCTATTACCCCCACACCCAAAATCAAGAACATCGACAAGCTGTTGATGCATTGCCAGCGCCGGCGTCATGCGGCCAAAAGCAACATCATCTGCGCCGGCGATCGCTCGGACACGCTGTACTTCATCATCAAGGGTTCGGTCACCATCCTCATCGAAGATGACGATGGCCGCGAGATGATCATCGCCTACCTCAACGCCGGGGACTTCTTCGGCGAATTGGGTCTGTTCGAGCAGGCAGGTCAGGAGCAGGAACGCAGCGCCTGGGTGCGGGCCAAGGTCGAATGCGAAACCGCGGAAATCAGTTACGCCAAGTTCCGCGAACTGTCGCAGCAGGATCCAGACATTCTTTACGCCCTCAGCGGACAAATCGCACAACGCCTGCGCAACACCACGCGCAAAGTCGGCGACCTGGCGTTTTTCGACGTCACCGGCCGCGTCGCCCGCTGCCTGCTGGAGCTGTGCAAACAGCCGGACGCCATGACCCACCCGGACGGCATGCAGATCAAAGTCACCCGTCAGGAAATCGGTCGGATTGTCGGTTGTTCACGGGAGATGGTCGGCCGCGTGCTCAAGGATCTGGAAGAACGCAATCTGGTCGACGTGAAGGGCAAGACCATGGTGGTCTTCGGCACGCGCTAAGCTCGTAAATCAGGCACTGTAAATCTGCGCCAGCATCAAACGAAACAATTCATCGAGACGCGCCAGCGCCTGTGGCGCGTTGAATTTCTCATGCAGGGCGATGTGGCTTTGCGCCCTCACCCGCTGCTTCAGGCCGCAGGTTTCATTGAAGCGATTGACCGCGGCTACCATCGCTTCACGCTCGTCATCCATCAGCATTGCACCGTGCACCAGCCCCACCGGACGCTGGCCGCCCTGGCTCTGGCGCCAGCGCTGGGCGGTGCCGACCATCTTGCGACCGTCGAGATTGACGTTGAAACGGCCGTCGCAGAATGCGCCGTCGATTTCCCCGACCGACGACGTGCCACCCAACTCATCCAGCAACTGACAGATCGGATCGCACAGGCGGCGATAGCCGGTTTCGATGCGGTTCAGGTCGCCTTCACTGCGAGGCGGGGCATACACCAAGGCAATGTTGATGGTTGCAGCGGATTGCGGGACGGGCTCGCCGCCGGTTTCACGCAACAGCACCGGCCAGCCAGCGGCAGCGGAGACTTCGCAGGCGTGGTCGAATTGCGCGAGACGGTTGAGGCGGCGCGGCATGACCAGCGCGCGGTCGGTGGGTTGCCAGAACAGCAGGCCGAATTCGGCGTCGCCAGCGCAGACCGAGGCCAGCAAGTCCTGTTCGGCTTGCAGGCCGGATTCGATGGTCAGGGGGGTTGGCAGCGACATAACAGGCTCCGGCAACATGGAAATCTCTAGCGGTTTCGATGGCCCCTTCGCGAGCAGGCTCGCTCCCACAGGGGGAAATGCATTCCAAATTTGGGAGCGAGCCTGCTCGCGAATGAGGTCTACTCGGTCAGTCGAGGGTCGAACCGCTGATCGGCACGCCACGCTCCGGGAAGAACAGGCGCTGCAATTCCATGCCCGGATTTTCCGCGCGCATGAACGCTTCGCCGACCAGGAACGAATACACGTCGCTGATTTCCATCAGTTCGACGTCGGCACGATTGAGAATGCCACTCTCGGTGATCACCAGGCGATCGCGCGGGATGCGCGGCAGCAGGTCGAGGGTGGTTTCCAGGCTGACATCAAAAGTATGCAGGTTGCGGTTGTTGACCCCGACCAGCGGCGTGTCGAGGGTTTTCAACGCGCGCTCCAGTTCGTCACCGTCGTGCACTTCCACCAAGACGTCGAGACCGACGCCTTTGGCCACCGCGGCCAGTTCGGCCATTTTCACGTCGTCCAGCGCGGAGACGATCAGCAGCACACAATCGGCGCCCAGCGCGCGGGCTTCAATAATCTGGTACGGATCGATCATGAAGTCCTTGCGGATCACCGGCAATTTGCAGGCGGCGCGCGCCTGTTGCAAATAGGCATCGGCGCCCTGGAAGTAATCGATGTCGGTCAGCACCGACAGACAGGTCGCCCCGCCCTTCTCGTAGCTCTTGGCGATGTCGGCCGGCACGAAGTCTTCGCGGATCACGCCTTTGCTCGGTGAGGCCTTTTTGATTTCAGCAATCACGGCCGGTTGTTTCTTCTTCGCTTGCGCCAGCAATGCCTGGGCAAAACCACGGGGTGCATCGGCCGCCTTGGCCAGACCTTCCAGCTCGCTCAGGCTGACCCGAGCGCTGCGCTCGGCAACTTCCTCAACCTTGCGCGCGAGAATGTTTTCCAGAACCGTCGGTACACTCATCCTTCATTCTCCACTTTGAATACCGCGGTAAAGGCACCCAGCTCCTCGAGCTTTTCCCGAGCGAGGCCGGTGTGCAGCGCGTCGTGCGCCAGCTCCACACCTTGTTTCAGACTGCTTGCCAGGTCGGCGGCGTACAGCGCCGCACCGGCATTGAGCACAATCATCTCGGCAGCTTTCTGACCGTTTTCCGTCTTGCGCTTGCCAAGGGCGTCACGGATCAGCGCCAGCGACGCTTCCGGGCCTTCGACCGACAGACCGTGCAGGCTCTGGCTCTTCATGCCGAGGTCTTCCGGTTCGACCCAATACTCAGTGATTTCGTTGTTCTTCAGCTCGGCAACAAAGGTCGGCGCGGCGAGGCTGAACTCATCCAGACCGTCCTTCGAATGCACGACCAGCACGTGTTTGCTGCCCAGTCGCTGCAAGACTTCGGCCAATGGCCGGCACAGCGTCTGGGTGAATACGCCGACGACCTGATGTTTCACACCGGCCGGATTCGTAAGCGGGCCGAGCATGTTGAACAGCGTGCGCAGGCCGAGTTCGCGGCGCGGGCCGGCGGCGTACTTCATCGCTTTGTGGTGGGTCTGGGCGAACATGAAACCGATGCCGACGTTGTCGATGCAGCGCGCGACCTGCACCGGGGTCAGGTTCAGATAAATGCCGGCAGCTTCCAGCAGATCGGCACTGCCGCTCTTGCCGGACACCGCGCGGTTGCCGTGCTTGGCCACGGTGCAACCGGCCGCTGCGACAACAAAGGAAGATGCGGTCGAGACGTTGAAGATATTCGCACCGTCACCGCCGGTGCCTACCACATCGACGACGCCGTCGAGGGTTTTCAGCTCGACCTGATCGGCCAACTCACGCATCACCGACACCGCGCCGACGATTTCGTCGATGCTCTCGCTCTTCATGCGCATTGCCATCATGAACGCGCCGATCTGCGCTTCGGTGCACTGGCCGGTCATGATCTCGCGCATCACATCGCGCATTTCATCGGTGCTGAGGTCGAGGTGTTCGACGATACGGCTGAGGGCTGTCTTGATATTCATGGGAAGTCCTTAGCGCGTGCCGCCGGTTTGTTTGAGGAAATTGGCAAACAGTTCATGACCCTGCTCGGTGAGGATCGACTCGGGGTGAAACTGTACGCCCTCGATGTTCAGGGTCTTGTGACGCAGGCCCATGATCTCGTCGACCGAGCCGTCGTCGTGCTGGGTCCATGCGGTCAGCTCGAGGCAATCGGGCAGGCTTTCGTGCTTGACGATCAGCGAGTGGTAACGGGTAACGGTGAGCGGATGATTGAGGCCGGCGAACACGCCCTTGTCCTCGTGGAATACCGGGCTAGTCTTACCGTGCATGACCTGGCGGGCACGCACCACATCACCGCCGAAGGCCTGGCCGATGGACTGGTGGCCGAGGCAAACGCCGAGGATCGGCAGTTTGCCGGCGAAGTGCTTGATCGCATCAATGGAAACGCCCGCCTCGGTGGGCGTGCACGGCCCGGGGGAAACCACGATGCGCTCGGGATTCAGCGCTTCGATTTCGGCGATGGTCAGTTCGTCGTTGCGCACCACTTTGACCTCGGCACCCAGCTCGCCGAGGTATTGCACAACGTTGTAGGTAAAGGAGTCGTAGTTGTCGATCATCAGCAACATGGCGTTTCGAACCTCTTGAATTCTGACTTGATGACAGCCTTCAGATGACTTGCCCGCAGGGCGCTGCGCGATGTCGGACGCGCACAGGGCGCCAGCACAGCGGCATTTCAAACAGACAAGGAAGGCAAAGCGATACAGATCCGGCGGGGCCGGCAGAGAAGATTCAGGCGCGCCAACGCCAGCGGGCGTGTGCCTTGATGACTTGATCCAGAAGTTTGCTGGTGATCAACACGGGGAAGGTCTCGTTCATACGTTCCGGCACAGTAACTTAGCTGGGCGGAGCGTGCAATATGGCGGGGCGTGCGGGTTATAAAACGGCAGAGGGATTCGCGACCGATGGCAAAACGCCGAACGTTTTTGGTACTGTCGTTTCGTTCACCTACAACAATAAATAAACGGACTTGCTCATGATCAGACAGACGTTGTTTGTACCGCTGGCCAGCTGCTTGCTCGCACTCGCCTGCGCCCAGGCCAATGCGGCGCCCAATCCATATTCGAGTTTCATCGTCTTCGGCGACAGCCTCAACGATGCCGGCACCTTCGCCGACACCGGCGGCCCGGCGGGCTCCACCGAGCGTTACACCAACCGTACCGGGCCGGTGTATCAGGATGGCAGCGGCGAAGTTTTTTCATTGAATTCCACCCAGTTGCTCGGCGGCCGCCTGGGCTTTTCGCCCGACCAGACAGCCTCTTCCAGCTCCGCAGTGCGCGCGGAAAACGGCCAGCCCGACGGCAACAACTGGGCGGTCGGTGGTTATCGCACCGACCAGATTCTCGACTCGATCACCACCCAATCGGCCACCGGCGAACGCACCCGCGCCGGATACCTGCCGTCGAACGGCTTCCGCGCCGACCCGAACGCGCTGTATTACATTTCCGGTGGCGGCAACGACTTCCTCCAGGGCCGCATTCTCAGCCTGCCCCAGGCCAACGCCGCAGCCGATCGACTGGCCGACAGCGTGCAGACCCTGCAGACCGCTGGCGCCAAATACGTGATGGTCTGGCTGCTGCCCGACGTGGGCCTGACCCCGGCCCTCAATGGCACGCCGCTGCAAGCGTTCAGCAGCACCCTTGCCAACCAGTTCAACAGTCAGTTGGTGACGCGCCTGCAAGGCATCAACGCCGAAGTCATTCCGCTGAACATTCCGGTGCTGCTCTCGGAAGTCTTCGCCGACCCGGGGCGCTTTGGTCTGGCTACCGACCAGAACCTCACCGCGACCTGCTTCAGTGGCAATAGCTGCACGGAAAACGCCCGCTACGGGATCAACAGCGCCACGCCGGATCCGACCAAACTGATCTACAACGATGGCGTACACCCGACCGAATCCGGGCAAAAACTGATCGCCGACTACGCCTATTCGCTGTTGGCTGCGCCGTGGGAATTGAGCCTGCTACCTGAAATGGCCCACGGCACCGTGCGCGCGCATCAGGATGAATTGCGCAATCAATGGCAGGCGGACTGGGAGAACTGGCAAGCGGTCGGCCAATGGCGTGCGATTGTCTCGGCCGGCGGACAGCGTCTGGATGTCGACAGCCAAAGCAGCGGCGCCAGCGCCGATGGCAGCGGTTACAACCTCAACGTCGGCGGCAGCTATCGCCTGAACGAAGCCTGGCGCGTGGGCGTGGCGGCCGGTTTGTATCGACAGAATCTCGAGGCCGGGCACAACGACTCCGATTACAAACTCAACAGCTACATGGCCACCGCGTTCGCCCAGTTCCAGCAGAATCGCTGGTGGGCCGACGCGGCGCTGACCGGCGGCAAACTCGACTACGACAACCTCAAGCGCAAGTTCGACCTCGGCGCCAGCGAGGGCGCGGAGAAAGGCGATACCGACGGCAGCCTGTGGGCGTTCAGCACGCGCCTGGGCTATGACATTGCGCAACCGGGCAGCCAATGGCATCTGTCGCCGTTTGTCAGCGCCGATTACGCCAGTGTCGATGTCGACGGTTACTCGGAAAAGAGCAACCGTGCCACGGCGCTGACCTTCGATGACCAGAGCCGCGATTCGAAACGCCTGGGCCTGGGCATTCAGGGCAAGTACAACTTCACCGCGCAAACCCAGGTGTATGGCGAATACGCCCACGAGCGTGAGTACGAAGATGACGTGCAGAAGGTCAACATCGCCCTCAACACCCTGCCGGCCAATGACTTCACCCTTGAAGGCTACACGCCGGCAAGTCACCTGAACCGCTTGAGCCTGGGTGTCAGTCACAAGCTGACGGCGGATCTGGCGCTGCGTGGGGGTTATACCTTCCGCAAGGATGATGACTTCAAGCAGCAGGGCCTGAATGTCGGGGTTGTGCTGGATTTCTGAGTCGTAGATGCAAAAGCGGCGCCTGTCAGGGCGCCGCTTTTTTTATGCCTCAACACAAAACTCAATGTGGGAGCGAGCCTGCTCGCGAAAGCGCTGGGTCAGTCAGCATCAATGGTGACTGACTCACCGCCTTCGCGAGCAAGCTCGCTCCCACATGGGAAATTGCGTGGATCAGGCGTCAGGGGTCTGCTCGGCCAACGCCACGGCGCGGAACATCGCGCGGCGTTTGTTCAGGGTTTCTTCCCATTCCAGCGCCGGCACCGAGTCGGCGACGATGCCGCCGCCGGCCTGCACGTGCAGCTCGCCGTTCTTGATCACCGCTGTGCGAATGGCAATGGCGGTGTCCATGTTGCCGTTCCAGGCGAAGTAACCGACCGCGCCGCCGTATACGCCACGCTTGACCGGCTCCAGCTCGTCAATGATTTCCATCGCGCGAATCTTCGGCGCGCCCGACAACGTACCCGCCGGCAGAATTGCTCGCAGTGCGTCCATCGCGGTCAGGCTCGACTTCAACTGGCCGGTGACGTTGGAGACGATGTGCATTACGTTGGAATAACGCTCGATGACCATTTTCTCGGTGAGCTTCACCGAACCGATTTCCGAAACGCGCCCGGTATCGTTGCGGCCGAGATCGATCAGCATCAAGTGCTCGGCGATCTCCTTGTCATCCGAGAGCAGATCCTGCTCCAGCGCCACATCGGCTTCTTCGGTGGCACCGCGTGGGCGCGTGCCGGCGATCGGGCGCACGGTGATCAGGTTGTCTTCGACGCGCACCAGCACTTCCGGCGAACTGCCGACGACGTGGAAATCGCCAAAGTTGAAGAAGTACATGTACGGCGTCGGGTTGAAGCAACGCAGTGCGCGGTACAGATCGATCGGCGCAGCCTTGAAGTCGATCGACATGCGCTGCGACGGCACCACCTGCATGCAGTCGCCGGCGAGGATGTATTCCTTGATGGTGTCGACGGCTTTTTCGTAATCGTCCTGAGTGAAACTGGAACGAAACACCGGATCGGCCGATTGCTGTTTGCTGAAATCCAGGCCACGACGCGGGGTGATCGGCTGACGCAGTTGCTCGAGCAGTTCCTGCAAACGCGCCTGACCTTGCTCGAAGGCATCGGTCTGCGCAGGGTCGGCGAGGACGATCGCGTGCATCTTGCCGGCCAGGTTGTCGAACACCACCACGGCGTCGGAAACCATCAGCAGAATGTCCGGCACGCCCAGCGGATCGGGGTTCGGGCATTTGCCCAGACGCTTCTCGACATAGCGCACACAGTCGTAACCGAAGTAACCGACCAGTCCACCGTTGAAGCGCGGCAGGCCGGCAATGGTCGGCACGTTGTAACGGGCCTTGAAGGTTTCGACGAACGCCAGCGGGTCTTCAACCTCGTGGCTTTCGGTCTCGACGCCATCAACGCTGATGCTGACGTGATGATCGTGCACCCGCAGCACGGTGCGGCACGGCAGGCCGATGATCGAGTAACGGCCCCATTTCTCGCCGCCCTGCACCGATTCGAGCAGGTAGGAGTTGGGCTGGTCGGCCAGTTTCAGGTAGATCGACAGCGGCGTGTCGAAGTCGGCCAGGGTTTCGCAAGCCAACGGGATGCGGTTATAGCCGTCAGCGGCCAGACGCAGGAATTCTTCGCGATTCATAAGGTGCCTCGTGGTGTGAGGTGCAATCAGTCAGGTATGCAAACGCGCCGGCACGGCCGGCCAGAATCAGTCAGGCGCGCCAACGCCAGCGGGCCAGGGCCTTGATGACTTTCATCCAGAGTTTGCGGGTGACCACCACGATGGCGTTTCCAGAAGGGGGTTGAACAGCGTCGGGCAACGTTATCCCACCGGCCAGATCCAGGCAACCGGGAATTAGTTTGCGCAAATCGTCGATCACCAGTGCCGGCGATTCCTCGGCAATCGGCCGGCCATGGTTGTAGCCGTAACTCAGCGCCACACACTTGACCCCCGCTGCTTTCGCGGCCTGCACATCACTGCGCGAGTCGCCGACGAACAACGATTGCGAGGCCGGAATGTTGGCCATTTTCATTACGAAAAACAGCGCCGCCGGGTCAGGCTTCTTCTGCGGCAGGGTATCGCCGCCGATGATCCACTTGAAGTAGCGCCCGATCTTCATCTGATCGAGCAGCGGCGCGACGAAGCGCTCCGGCTTGTTGGTGATCAGCGCCATGGCCACGCCTTGCTTGTGCAGCCACTTGAGCGTGTCACGCACACCGGGATAGACCACGGTCAGCTCATGGCTGGCGCCGTACGCCTCCATGAAAATCTCCAGTGCGCGCTCGGCTTCAGCGTCGTCCACTGCCGAGTGATCGATGCCACCGGCCAAGGCCCGACGCACCAGCACCGGCGCGCCATTGCCGACCCATTCGCGCACTGCTTCGATGCCCGCCGGCGGACGACCGAGGGAGAGCAGCATGGTGTCCACCGCCGCCGCCAGGTCGGGAACCGAATCGATCAGCGTGCCATCCAGATCGAACATCACCAACCGTGGCAGTTGCCCCGGGAACAACTGCTCAAAACCGCTCATGGGCGCGCCAGTGCCAGTTCGGAACGCATCTTGTCGATGACTTCCTGATAGTTCGGTGCGTTGAAAATGGCCGAGCCGGCGACGAAGGTGTCAGCACCAGCAGCGGCAATTTCGCGGATGTTGTTGACGTTGACGCCGCCGTCGATTTCCAGACGGATGTCGCGACCGGATGCGTCAATGATCGCCCGCGCTTCACGCAATTTGTCGAGGGTGCCGGGGATGAACTTCTGCCCGCCGAAGCCCGGGTTGACGCTCATCAGCAGAACCATGTCGACCTTGTCGATCACGTACTTGAGCACGTCCAGCGGGGTCGCCGGGTTGAACACCAGACCGGACTTGCAGCCGCCTTCACGGATCAGCTGCAGCGAGCGATCGACGTGCAAAGTGGCTTCCGGGTGGAAGGTGATGTAGGTCGCGCCGGCTTCGATGAAGTCGCCGACTATGCGGTCCACCGGGCTGACCATCAGGTGCGCGTCGATCGGCGCGGTGACGCCGTACTTGCGCAGTGCCGCGCAGACCATCGGGCCGATCGTCAGGTTCGGTACGTAGTGGTTGTCCATGACATCGAAGTGGACGAAGTCGGCGCCGGCGGCGAGAACGTTGTCCACTTCCTCGCCGAGGCGGGCGAAGTCGGCGGAGAGGATCGACGGAGCAATTACGAAGGGCTGCATGACGCACCTGTGCTGAGCTAAATCACGATGGCGCGCATTGTATACCTCAAGTTTCCACGCGCGCACCGGGACCGCGATGATTGGGTTGTGCCATGAGCCCTCAGCGATCGCGCCTCAGTAAGCCGCGCGGTAGATCTTCTCGATATCGCCGGCGCTGAGTTTGCGCGGATTGTTGCGCATTAGCCGCTCGATGCCGGCGGCCTCCACGGCCATCGCCGGGATCGCTTCCTCCGGCACGCCGAAACTGCGCAGCCCGGCAGGGATTTCCACCGCCGCGCACAGGTCGGTCATGGCCTGCACGGCTTTGTCAGCAGCTTCGCTGGCGCTCAGATGAGCGGTCTTCACGCCCATGGCTTCGGCAATATCCTGCATGCGTTCGACGCAGGCCATTTTGTTCCAGGTCATCACATAGGGCAGCAGCAAGGCGTTGCTGACACCATGGGCAATGTTGAAGCGACCGCCCAGCGGATACGCCAGCGCATGCACCGCACCGACCCCGGCGTTACCGAACGCCATCCCAGCCATGAGGCTGGCGGTGGCCATGTCTTCACGCGCTTGCAGGTTGGCGCCGTTGGCGTAGGCCTTGGGCAGAGCGCTGGCGATCAGCTTGATTGCGCCGATGGCGAGGGAGTCGGTGATCGGCGAGGCGTTCACCGACAGATAGGATTCGATAGCGTGCACCAGTGCATCGACACCACTGGCGGCGGTAACGCTGCGCGGACAGGTCAGGGTCATTTGCGGACTGACCAGCGCCACGTCCGGCAACAGATAGTCGCTGACGATGCCTTTCTTCAACTGCGCGACCTTGTCCGAGAGGATCGCCACATTGGTGACTTCAGAGCCAGTGCCGGCGGTGGTCGGAATGGCGATCAGCGGCGGGCCCTTGCGCGGCACCTGATCGACGCCGAACAGATCTTCCAGCGCGCCGTGGTAACCGGCGTAGGCGGCGACACTCTTGGCAATGTCGATGGCGCTGCCACCGCCAAGGCCGATCAAACCGTCATGCCCGCCTTCGCGATAGGCGCGCATGCAGTCCTCGACGATGGCGATTTCCGGGTCGGGCAGCACACGGTCGAAAATCTCGTATTCGCGCCCGCCGAGTTGCACCAGCGCCAGCTCGACAGTACCGGACTTGACCAGCGCGGCGTCGGTGACGATCAGCGGATTATCGATGTCCAGACGGGTGAGTTCAGCGGCCAGTTGCTCAATGGCTGCGGCGCCGGTGATCAGTTTGTGAGCGATTTTGAACTGGGACAGACTCATGGTGCGCAGCCTCTTATAGATGTGGGAGCTGGGCACAAGATTAGCTGGGGATTTGGGGTTGTCTGCTATTCAGGGTGTGAATGGTTGATCGGATAGGAAGATCAAGAGCCCCTCACCCTAACCCTCTCCCGGAGGGAGAGGGGACTGACCGGGTTGTACTCTCGAAATACATCGACCTGAATTACCGAGTCGAACTCCGGCCGCGAAAGCCACGGAGATCTGCTCCATTCCCCCTCGCCCCCTTGGGGAGAGGGCTGGGGTGAGGGGTGGCTTTTGACCTTGATCTCAGACCTGCGCAGTACGCAGTTTCTCGCTGCGCCCGCGCAGCCATTCCAGCGTCAGCAGCAAGATCACCGAGAAGGCAATCAGCAACGTCGCTGCCGCTGCAATCGTCGGGCTCAGGTTCTCGCGAATCCCGCTGAACATCTGCCGAGGCAATGTCGCCTGCTCGGGTCCGGCAAGGAACAGCGTCACCACCACTTCATCGAAAGAAGTGGCAAAGGCAAACAGCGCCCCGGAAATCACTCCCGGCGCAGTCAGCGGCAAGGTCACCCGGCGGAATGCAGTCAGCGGCGATGCACCGAGACTCGCAGCAGCACGCACCAGGTTGTGATTAAACCCCTGCAACGTCGCCGACACGGTGATGATCACAAACGGCACACCCAATACCGCATGCACGACGATCAGCGAGAAGAAGCTGTTACCCAGCCCCAGCGGCGCGAAGAACAGATAACTCGCCACGCCGATGATCACCACCGGCACCACCATCGGTGAAATCACCAGTGCCATCACCAGTGACTTGCCAGGGAAGTCGCCACGGGTCAGGCCGATCGCCGCCAGCGTGCCGAAGATCATCGCCAGCACCGTTGCCGCCGGGGCGACGATGATGCTGTTCTTCAGTGCGCGCATCCATTCCGCCGAGGCGAAGAAGTCGTGGTACCACTGCAGCGAGAAGCCCTGCAGCGGATAGACCAGAAAACTCCCCGAGTTGAACGACAGCGGAATGATCACCAGCACCGGCAGGATCAGGAACAGCAGGATCAGGCCGCAGAGAATCCGCAGGCTGTAGAACCACACCCGTTCGATGGGCGACATGTAAGGACTCAGCATCGCAAATTCCCCTTAGCTCAGGCGCAGGCGACTGGCGCCGACCAGCCAGCTGTAGATCAGATAAAGCACCACGGTCGCCAGCAACAGCAGCCCGCCGAGCGCAGTGGCCATGCCCCAGTTGATGCTGGTGTTGGTGTAGAAGGCGACGAAGTAGCTGACCATTTGGTCGTTCGGGCTGCCGAGCAGCGCCGGGGTGATGTAGTAGCCAATCGCAAGGATGAACACCAACAGGCAGCCGGCGCCAACACCGGCGTAGGTCTGCGGGAAGTACACCCGCCAGAAACTGGCGAACGGATGGCAGCCAAGGGAGATCGCAGCGCGCATGTAGGTCGGCGAGATGCCTTTCATCACGCTGTAGATCGGCAGAATCATGAACGGCAGCAGGATGTGCACCATCGAGATGTAAACGCCGGTGCGGTTGAATACCAGTTCCAGCGGTTTATCGATGATGCCCATGGCCAGCAGCGCACTGTTGATCAGACCGCCGGATTGCAGCAGCACGATCCACGCTGCGACCCGCACCAGAATCGAAGTCCAGAACGGCAGCAGCACCAGTATCATCAGCAGGTTGCTCTGCCGCGAAGGCAGGTTCGCCAGCAGGTAGGCCAGTGGATAGGCGAGCAGCAGGCAGATCACGGTGATGACCAGGCCCATCCAGAACGTGCGAGCGAAGATGTCGAGGTAGATCGCCTGATCCGGGGTGGCTGGAGCCAGTTCGCCGAGGTCATCGATGCGGTGATCGACCGCCGCCAGCAGGTAATACGGAGTGAAGCTGCTGGTGTTGCGTTTCACCGCTTGCCAGTAGGCCGGATCGCCCCAGCGTTCGTCGAGCGCTTCCAGCGCTTCTTTATAAGAGGCCGGTTCGCTGGCGAACGGCAGCGCCCGGGCGGTTTTGGTCAGCAGGCTGCGGTAGCCGGCCAACTCCATGTTCAAGCGCTTGGACAGATCGCCCAGCGTCTGGTTTTTGCGGGCTTCGGCGAGGTCTTCGCTGGCAGCCTTGTACACCGGCTCGGCCGGCAGACCACGACCGTCCCAACTGGCGATGGCGGTGACAGTGCGCGGCATGCCGCCAACCACTTCCGGGTTGCCGACGCTTTTATAGAGCAGCGCCACGATCGGCACCAGAAACACCAGCAGCAGAAACAGCACCAGCGGCGCAATCAGCGCCTGGGCTTTCCAGCGGTTGACCCGCTCGGCGTGCTTGAGCTTCTGCTTCAAGGTGGGGCTGGCGCCCTCGTTCAGGGGAACGGCGATGGCCATGACGTACTCCGCAAATCTTTGATCGTTACAGAGGTGGCGAACCACCTCGAACTTTTGCCAGTGATCGTTCCCACGCTCTGCGTGGGAATGAATCCAGTGACGCTCTGCGTCACACAGGGACGCGGAGCGTCCCGGGCGGCATTCCCACGCAGAGCGTGGGAACGATCATCCGGAAAGCCATCGGTCCGCATGCTTGGCTTATTTGGCAGCCCAAGAGTTGAAACGCTGTTCCAGTTGCTCGCCGTTATCAGCCCAGAAGCTGACGTCGATCTGCACCTGGTTGGCGATGTTTTCCGGGGTGGTCGGCATGTCTTTCAGGACATCCTTGGCCAGCAGCGGCACGGCTTGGGTGTTGGCCGGGCCGTAGGCGATGTTTTCCGAGTAGGTCTTCTGCTGCTGCGGCTGCACCGAGAAGGCGATGAATTTCTTCGCCGCTTCCGCGCGCTTGGCGTCCAGACCTTTCGGGATAGCCCAGGCGTCGAAATCGTAGATGCCGCCGTTCCACACCACTTTCAGATTGGATTCTTTCTGCACCGCCGCGATGCGACCGTTGTAAGCCGAGCTCATCACCACGTCACCGGAAGCGAGGTATTGCGGCGGCTGTGCACCGGCTTCCCACCACTGAATACTTGGCTTGAGCTCATCGAGTTTCTTGAAGGCGCGATCCTGGCCGCCCTTGCTCGCCAGCTCTTTGTAGACGTCTTTCGGCGCCACGCCATCGGCCATCAGCGCGAATTCGAGGGTGTACTTGGCGCCTTTGCGCAGGCCACGCTTGCCCGGGAATTTCTTGGTGTCCCAGAAATCCGCCCAGCTGGTCGGTGCGGTTTTCAGCTTGTCTGCGTTGTACGCCAGTACGGTCGACCAAACGAAGAAACCTACCCCGCACGGCTGAATGGCGCCTTTGACGTAGTCTTCGGTCTTGCCGAACAGCGCCGGGTCGAGTTGTTCGAACATGTCTTCGTCGCAACCACGGGACAGCTCTGGCGATTCAACTTCGACCAGATCCCACGACACGCTCTTGGTGTCGACCATGGCCTTGACCTTGGCCATTTCGCCGTTGTATTCGCCGGCAACGATCTTGCCGTTACCCGCCGCTTCCCACGGTGCATAGAAGGCTTTGACTTGCGCCGCCTTGTTCGCCCCGCCAAACGACACCACGGTCAAGTCCGGGCCGGCGGCCATTGCGCCGGTCGCACCCATCAGGCCCAGAGTCAGGGCGGTGAACTTCAGGGATCTCAACATTTATTGTTCTCTCCACGTGCAGGGTTGGTGTTGGTATTGCCGGGGCGCTTAGTGCGCCTCTAAAAGCGGATCGAGCGCACGAACGTGCTCGACCTGCCAGCCAAGCGGAACCACGTCGCCGACAGCGAGCGCGGGATCGAGCTCGGCAATCGGTTGTTTCACGAAGAAGTCGGTCTTGCCGCAGACTTCCAGGCGCACCCGGACGTGGTCGCCCAGATAGATGAATTCCGCCACCCTCCCTGAGAAGCGGTTGACGCATTGATCGCTCGAACCGTTGAGGCTGACGCGCTCCGGACGGATCGACAGAGTCACCGGTTCGCCCGTCTGGCCAACGTTGACGGCCAGCGCCTCGACCTTCTCTCCACGCCCCAACTCGACCACGCAGCGCTCGCCGCTCTGGCTGAGCAGGCGGCCGTTGAGGCGGTTGTTCTCGCCAATGAAGTTGGCGACAAAGGTGTTTTTCGGTTCTTCGTAGAGCGTGCGCGGCGGCGCAATCTGCTGGATCTCGCCTTGATGGAACACCGCGACGCGGTCGGACATGGTCAGTGCTTCACCCTGATCGTGGGTTACGTAGACCACGGTCACGCCGAGGCGCTGGTGCAGGTGCTTGATCTCCATCTGCATGTGTTCACGCAGTTGTTTGTCGAGGGCGCCCAGCGGCTCGTCCATCAGCACCAGTTGCGGCTCGAATACCAGCGCGCGGGCCAGTGCCACACGTTGCTGCTGACCACCGGACAACTGCGCCGGATAGCGCGAAGCGAAGGCATCGAGCTGAACCATGCTGAGGACTTTCTTCACCCGCTCGCTGACATCGCTTTTATTCAAGCCGCGCACGGTCAACGGGAAAGCAAGGTTCTCCGCGACAGTCATGTGCGGAAACAGCGCGTAGTTCTGGAACACCATGCCGATATCGCGCTTGTGCGGCGGCACGTTGTTGATCGAACGCCCGGACAGGAGGATTTCACCGGCGGTCGGCGTTTCGAACCCGGCGAGCATCATCAGGCTGGTGGTCTTGCCGGAACCGGACGGCCCGAGCAGGGTAAGAAATTCGCCCTTGCGAATGTCCAGGTTGAGGTCTTTGACGATCAGGTTCTCGCCGTCGTAGCTCTTCTGCACACCACGAAAGCTGACCAGCACATCACTGGTCCCTGCGCTTGTATCGACCTGGCTCATACCCACACCTTTGTTGTTGATGACTGCTTGTTCATCAAGCCTAGTGGCTGGCGGCGGCCACGCAAATCGGGGCGCAGGAGAGAATCGCTTAAGTGCAATGGAAGGTTGGGGGTAGGGATTGCCCTACAAGGATGGCGCTAATGGATAAAGCAGTGGTGAGCGGTGGGCTGCAAGCCGCGAGCAAGGGCAAAAGCGTTTGTCGCTAACAGATATGCCAACTCCGAACCTGTGGGAGCGAGCCTGCTCGCGGATGCGGTGGGTCATCAAACTGAATGGCTGACTGTTACGCCGCTTTCGCGAGCAGGCTCGCTCCCACATGAGGGCGGTGACGGTCAGAGGAGTTTGTGCTCCATCGCATATTTCACCAGTTCGGCCAAGGAGGTGATGTTGAGCTTCTGCATCAGCCGCGCCTTGTGGGTGCTGATGGTCTTGCTGCTCAGGGCCAGTTGCTGGGCGATGTCGTTGACGTTGGCGCCTTGGGCCAGGCGTTCGAACACCGAGAATTCGCGTTCTGACAACAGCGAATGCAGCGGCCGGGTATCGGTCAGGCCGACTTCGAAGACCATGCGGTCGGCCAGTTCCGGGTCAATGTAACGCCCACCTGCCGCGACTTTGCGAATCGCCGTGAGCAGCAGCGCCGGATCGCTGTCCTTGGTCGCATACCCGGCCGCGCCGACCTTTAACGCGCGCGCGGCCATTTGCGCTTCGTCGTGCATCGACAGCACCAGAATCGCCGGCGGATTGTTCAGCGCACGGATACGCGGGATCGCTTCCAGGCCATTGACCCCGGGCATGGAGATGTCCAGCAACACCACCTCGCACGGCACGCTGCGCAGGGTTTCGAGCAGTTGCTCACCATTGCTCGCCTCCCCCACCACTTGCAGATCCTTGGCCAGGCCGATCAGTTGCTTGATGCCCTCGCGGACGATGGTGTGGTCTTCGGCTACCAGTACACGGATCACGTTCTTCTCCAGATTTCAAGTACACACCAATCCCTGTGGGAGCGAGCTTGCTCGCGAAGGCGCCAGTCCAGACACCGCAACATGTCAAACCTCACTCACCGGCACTCGCACCACCAGACTGGTGCCCTCCCCCGGCTCACTCACCAGCTCCAGCCGCCCGCCCATGATCAGCACCCGCTCACGCATGCCGACCAGGCCAAACGACGTCGGCCTACCCTCGGCCGCGACAAATCCTACGCCATCATCGCTGACGGTCAGACACAATTCATCGCCCGCAAGCTCCAGCGTCAGCTCCACCGTGTGCGCCTGAGCATGGCGCATCACGTTGGTCAGCGCCTCCTGCAAAATCCGGAACAGCCCCACCGCTTTGGCATCGCTGAGTGCCGGCAGGTTGTCCGGCACCTGCACCAGACACGGTATCTGTGTGCGCGCCTCGAAACGCCGAGCCTGCCACTCGATGGCCGAGGCAATCCCGGCATCAAGGATCGGCGGGCGCAACGCCGTCGCCACATCGCGCACCAGCTGAAATAACTGTGCGATCAGGCGCTTCATGCTGTTGAGCCGCTCGTTGAGTCCCGGATCGAGTTGCGCGTAGGCCAATTCGCACATCGATGTCTCCAGTTTCAGCACGGTGAGCATCTGCCCCAACTCATCATGAACTTCCCGGGCGATGCGCGCCTTCTCTTCTTCGCGCACGCTTTCCAGGTGCGCCGACAGTTCGCGCAGTTGCTCGCGCGAGGCCGCCAGTTCCAGCTCGATGCGTTTGCTTTCGCTGATGTCCCAGACGATGCCGTCCCACACATAGGCGCCGTCCTCCAGCTGGCGGGTGATCGCTTTGATCTCGGCCCAGCGCTGCTCACCCTGGCGCGTGACGATGCGGCCCTGCCACGACCAGTCGCTGTCCGTGTCCAGCGCCTGATCCTGGGTGCGGTGATAACTGGCCTTGTCGTCGGGATGCACCAGGCTGCGCAGGCCCATGTCGCGATGAGCGATGGCTGCCGGCGCATAACCGACCAGACTTTCGCTGCCCTCGCTGATGTAGGCAAAGTCGATCTGCCCGGTGACCGGTGCCCGCTCCAGCCTGAACACCAGACCCGGAACGTTGGCGGCGATGCCTTGCAGGCGCGCCTCGCTTTCCTGCAAAGCGGCGAGCGCGCGGCGGCGATCGGTGACGTCGGTGAGGTAGACCACCAGATATTCACTGTCGCGAAAACGCAGGAAGCTCAGGGAAACGTCCGCCGGCAGCACACTGCCATCGGCGCGCAGGCAACTGGTTTCGAAGCTCAAGGGCCCTTCTTCACTGGCCCGTGCACGCTTCCACAGATTGAGCCAGCGATCCATGTGCAGGCCGGGCTCGAAATCGATCAGCGGCCGCTCGATCAGCCCGCCCGAGGGATAGCCGAGCATGTTTTCCGCCGCGCGGTTGGCGTAGCGCACATGGCTGTCCCAATTGACCCAGAGAATGCCGACGGTGCTTTGGTCGATGGAAAACTGTGTCAGCCGCAGCGCCTCTTCACTGGCCGCGCGCAACGCAATGTCTTCGCGGGCGCTGAGCAGGCGTTGTTCGAGGCTGTGCTGTTGGCGCCGCTGCCACGCCACGATTGCCGCGCAACTGAGCAGCATCACCGCGAACAACAGGCTGAGGTTCTGCCAAAACCCCGGCGACTCGGTCAGCCGTGGGTATTTCGGCTGCAGCCATTGGTTGTGCAGTTGTTCCAGATCCTTGGCCGGGATCGCGCGCAAGGCGCTCTGGACGATGCCGGCCAGCTCCGGCCAATCGCGCCGCGAGGCCACACGCAGCAGTTGCGGCAGGCCGATATCGCCAACCACCACCAGTTCGGCAAACTCCGGCTCCACCGACAGCCGGCCCAACTGTGCTTCGTCGACCACCGCGTAGGAGGCTTGCTGACTCAACAGCAGTTGCAACGCTTGCCGTTCCAGCGGCACGCCTTGCAGATTCAAGTGCGGATAGTTGCTGCGCAGGTAATCGGCGGTGCTGCTCGGCATGCGCACGGCGACGCGGGTCTGGCTGTCGAGCTTTTCCAGATCGACCGCGCCGCTGCTTTTCTGGTCGCTGACCACCAGTTGCGGCACGCGCATGTAGGGGTCGGAAAACTGCCAGACGCGCAGCGCGCTCGGGGTCTGGCTGAGGCCCGGAGCGATGTCGATCTCGCCCTCGCGCAAAGCGTTTTCCAATGCCCCCAGATCCTGAAAGTTGCGCCAGCTCAGTTCCACGCTGAGGGTCTTGGCCAGCAGTTTCATCAACTCGACATTGGCCCCGGACAATCGCTGCAGGCGCCGATCGTAGGTCGCGTAGGGCGCCTGCAAGACCAGGCCGACGCGCAATTCGTTGTGCTGCGCCAGCCATTGTTGCTGGCTCGGCGTCAGTTGTGCCCCATGGCCCGGTGGCGCAGGCGCCGCCCAGCCCATCAAGGGAAACCACAAACAGCCGATAACCCACAGGCAGCAAAATCGCTTCATTGAAGTCTCATACACTGACAAATTCTGACCAACCCATTAGGCTGCCGGGATACTTTTCTGGCCTGGAATAACCGATGCCCTCTGTCTACCGCCTGGCACTGCCAGCATTGTGCCTGTCGCTGATCTTGCCTTGTGCGTTTTCCGTCGAAGCCGCCGACCCGGCGCCTGCCGCCACGGATAAACCCGCCGAAGAAAAACCGGCCGAGCGCCAGCCACTGCTTGAGCGTAGTCAGGAAGAGGCCGCCGCACTGCAACGTAAACTGCCGGCGCAAGAGCAGCAACAACTGCAGGCTGGCAGCGACACTTTCCTCGCCCTGTGGAAACCGGCCAACAGCGCCGAGCCCAAAGGCGCGGTGATCATCGTTCCCGGTGCCGGCGAAACCGCTGACTGGCCGCAGGCAATCGGCCCGTTGCGACGCAAATTGCCGGATGTCGAGTGGAGCAGCCTGAGTATCACCCTGCCGGATCTGCAAGGCGACGCCATTGCTCCGCGCGTGATCGAACCGGCCGCGGCGCCGAAAGCCCCGGAAACCACAAGCAAGGATGCCGCCACCGCACAACCGATCGAACAGGCCGCTGGCGGTGAAGCGGAGGTCGCCGAACAGGTGGTCGCCGAAACCAGCGAAGAACAGGCCAAGGCCGACGCCGAGCGCATTTTCGGACGCATCGACGCAGCGATTGCCTACGCCGAACAGCAGAGCGCGCGCAGCATTGTCGTGCTCGGCCACGGCACCGGCGCTTATTGGGCGGCGCGTTTTCTCAGCGAGCGGCAGACGCCGCAGGTGGAGAAACTGGTGATGGTTGACGCGCAAGCACCGGCCAAAGCCCTGCCGCCACTCGCCGAACTGACGCCGACGCTGAAGCTGCCGACGGTGGATATTTTCTACATGGACAAAGCGCTGGATCGCAACGCGGCGCTGGAGCGCATGCAGGCGAGCAAGCGCCTGAAGACCTCGGCGTTCAGCCAAGTGGCGCTGAAGGTGTTGCCGGACAAGAAGGCAGAGCAGGAACAATTGTTTCGGCGGGTGCGGGGCTGGTTGAATCCTCAGGCTGTTGACTGACTGTTACACCGAGTCGCCCCTCTTCGCGAGCAGGCTCGCTCCCACATTGGATCTATGCACAATTCAATGTGGGAGCGAGCCTGCTCGCGAAGGGGCAAGCACAAGCAACACCCATCTAACTTCTAGCGAAAATCCCGCCGCTCGCGAATCAGCGTATAAGCGCTATGCAATTCCCGCGTCCGCTCGGTCGCCTCACGTACCTGCGCCGGGGTCGCGCCGCTGCCGGCGATCTTGTCCGGGTGATGGCGACTGAGCAACCGTCGGTAAGCGCGCTTGATCTGCGCCGGCTCGCTGCTCGCCGACACCCCAAGCAACTTCATTGCCTCCTGGTAACTCACTGCCGCACTGACGATCGGCCGCTTGCCCGGCTCGTAATCGCTGGCCAATGCCTGCACCTGCTGCGCCGTCCAGCCGAGCCATTTGCCCCACTGCGCCAGCAACTCGCGTTCGCTGACCCCGGCGCGACCATCAGCCCAGACCATTCGCCAACAGGCACGCAACACTCCTTCGGCCGCGTGCGGTTGCGCACTCAAACGACGCAGATAGCCGCGCAGATTGTCGCTGCCGGACTTGCCGCGATTGAATGCAGCAATGGCCCGCCGTGTCGCCGGCTCGCTCATTTCCAGCGCGCGCATTTCGTTGCGCGCCTGCTGGATATGCCCGTCAGTGACGCGCCCGTCGCTCTTGGCCAGACGCCCGAGCAACACGAACAGCAGTTCGTCGTTGCGCAGCATCGGCCGGCCGCCGAGCTTTTCGCGCAAGTGTCCCCAGCTCTGCAAGTGCAGGCGCCGATCCAGCGCCTGCCCCAACAACGCCCCAAGCATGGCCCCCGGAATGCTGGCAATCGCGTACCCCACTCCGGCTCCAATCAGAGTCCCTGGCCACAGCATCTCAGCGACTCGCTTCTATCAAAGCTTCGGCTTCGGCCAGACGCTCGTAGGTACCAACATCTACCCAATGCCCCTTCAGGCGCTCGCCCGTCACTTCACCTTTGGCCATGGCGTTGCGTAGCAGCGGTGCAAGCTTGAAAGCGCCATCGCTGCAACCGTCGAACAACTGCGGATGCAGCACGGCGATACCGCTGTAAGTCAGCGTCTGCGCATCAGGCTCGCCGTCCCGCACTTTGCCGTCGATGAGAGTGAAGTCGCCTTTCGGGTGATGCGGCGGATTGTCCGCCAGCACCAGATGCGCCAGGCCATTGATCGGCTGGTGCAGCACGCTGAAGTCGTAATCGGTCCAGATGTCGCCGTTGACCACCAGAAACGCATCGTCACCAAGTAACGACAGCGCACGGAAAATCCCGCCACCGGTTTCCAGCGGCTCGCCTTCCGGCGAGTACTGGATGCTCAGGCCGAAACGCGAACCGTCGCCCAGATGATCCTCGATCTGCTGACCAAGCCAGGCGTGGTTGATGACGATTTCGTTGAAGCCTGCGGCCGCGAGGGCGCGCAGGTGATACTCGATCAGCGGCACGCCAGCGGCACGCACCAGCGGTTTCGGCGTGGTCAGGGTCAGCGGGCGCATGCGCTCGCCTTTGCCCGCTGCCAGAATCATTGCCTTCATGCCGTCGCTCCAGCACGCAAGCTGCTGAACAGCGCTTGCAGTTCCGCCAGTTCAGGACGGCGGGCGATCACTGCTTCTATATAAGAGAAGAAGCGCGGCACATCGGCCAGATAGCGTGGCTTGCCATCGCGATGGCAGATACGCGCGAAGATGCCGATGACTTTCAGGTGACGCTGCACGCCCATCAGGTCGCTGGCGCGCAGGAAGTCTTCGAAATCCGCCTGCACCGGAATGTCCAGTGCCGAGGCCTGCTGCCAGTAACTTTCCAGCCAGCCGCGTACACGTTCTTCCGGCCAGCTGAGGAAAGCATCCTTGAACAGGCATGTCACGTCGTAGGTCACCGGGCCGTAAACCGCGTCCTGAAAGTCCAGCACGCCGGGGTTGGGCTCGCTGAGCATCAGGTTGCGCGGCATGTAGTCGCGGTGCACCAGCACTTTCGGCTGCGCCAGCGCGCTGTCGATCAGCAACTCGCTGATGTGCTGCCATTGTTGCTGCTGGGCCGCATCGAACTCGACGCCCAGCTCGCGCTTGACGTACCACTCGGGGAACAATTCAAGCTCGCGACGCAACAAGGCGACGTCGTAACTGGGCAACGGCGCAACCATCGGCAACTGTTGAAAAGCCAACAGCGCTTGCAGGGCATCGTGGAATAACGCGTTGGCATTTTCGCCATCGATCACGTCGAGATAGGTCTTGTTGCCCAGGTCATTGAGCAAAAGAAAACCGCGTTCTAGGTCTTCGGCGTAAATTTTCGGCACATTAATTCCGGATTTCGCCAGCAAAAAAGCGATATCCACGAACGGTTTGCAGTTTTCCTGGGGCGGCGGCGCGTCCATCACGACGAAGCTGCGGCCATCGCCCTCCCAGCGGAAGTAGCGGCGAAAACTCGCGTCGCTGCTGGCCGCGGTCAACGTGGCCGGGGGCACGGTGCCCCAGCCCTGCTCGGCAAACAGCTTTGCCAACTGCTCATCGAGCCAAACTTTCAGGTGTTGCAAGCGTACATCTTGGTCAGGCATTGCAAGGGTCTCCGACGGCGCTAGCCGTCAAGCGGGTCATGCTTTATTATCCAGCATCTTTTTCAGACCATCGAGAGGCGTGCGGCCCACACCGCGGGCAGATGGCACGCAGGAAGCCCGGACTAATAAGATGGCATTGAAATCCCCCGCGTTTCGTAAAAAATTTCCGTTGTTGGTAACCGGCAGTCTGCTGGCTATGCAACCTCTGGCCAGTCAATTCGTTGTTGCCGCCGAGCAGTATGACTGCTCCGTCTCGGCTACGGGTGGCTGGGACTGTGCGCCCAAGTCGCCCGCCGCGGCATTGCCGCCGCGCCCGGTACATGACGGCAGTGCCGTCAGCGCTGCCGGCGAGCCTGCGGCTGACAAGGGTTCCGACGCCGACACTGGCGCGAAAACCGCACTGGTCACCGAGTCCAAGGGCCGCGGCCTGAAATCCCGTAGCGAAGACTACAGTCACCTCGACTGGGTTCCGCGCGAGAAGCTCACCGCTGCGCAATTGGCCGAGACCGGTCCTTACTGCTCTGGTTCCTATATCGAACCGATTCGTCCTGGCATGAATGACAAGACGAATAAAAGTGACGCGCCGACCTTCATCGGTGCCAAAGCGTCGCGTTACGAGCAGGACACACAAGTCGCCAGCCTCGCCGGTGACGTGATCATGCGTCAGGGCAGCATGCAGGTCGAAGCTGACGAGGCCAATCTGTATCAGGCCGAGAGCCGTGGCGAACTGGCCGGCAACGTGCGCATCCGTGACAACGGCGCGCTGATCGTCGGCGACCACGCCGATGTGCAGCTCGACACCGGCGAAGCCAAGGTCGACAACGCCGAATACGTGATGCACAAATCGCGCATCCGCGGTAACGCGCTGTACGCCAAGCGTGCCGAAAACGCGATCATCCGCTTGAAGGACGGCACGTACACCACGTGCGAACCGAACAGCAACGCCTGGCAGCTCAAGGGCAACAACATCACCTTGAACCCGGCCACCGGTTTCGGTACGGCGACCAACGTGACGTTGCGCGTCAAAGACATCCCGATTCTGTACACCCCGTACATCTACTTCCCGATCGACGACCGCCGCCAGTCAGGTTTCCTGCCGCCGACCATCGGTTCGGGCAGCGACACCGGCTTCATGCTGGTTACCCCGTACTACTTCAACCTGGCGCCGAACTACGACGCCACGTTGTACCCGCGCTACATGAGCAAGCGCGGCATGCTGGTAGAGGGTGAGTTCCGCTACTTGACCAAGTCGAGTGAAGGGCAGTTCGGTGCGGCGTACCTCAATGATGAGAACGACGATCGCAAGCTTCAGTCCGACTACAAAGACACTCGCTATATGTACAACTGGCAGCACAAGGGCGGTCTCGACTCCCGCGTGCTCACAGAAGTTGATTACACCAAGATCAGCGATCCGTATTACTTCCAGGATCTGCAGACCGATCAGATTGGTGTGAAGAGCGATGATTTCGTCAATCAGCAGGGTGCGGTCAGCTATCGTGGCGACAACTACACCGCACGCCTGAATGCTCAGCAATATCAGCTGGCTACCGTTTCCAACATCACACCGTATGGTCGTCTGCCGCAGATCACCTTCAATGGTCAGCTGCCGTACCATCCGGAAGGTCTGAATTTCGATTACGAGACCGAGCTGGTTCGTTTCGATCGCGATCTACGTGATGGCGACTTCATCAATGAAGATGGCATTGCCGAACGTCGTCTGGACACAAACATCACCGGTCTGGCCCGCGCCAACGGTGATCGCCTGAATCTGAAGCCGGGCGTCAGCCTGCCGATGAACTGGACGTATGGTTTCCTCAAACCATCGTTGAAGTATCAGTACACGCAGTATCAGCTTGATCTGGACAGTACCGGTAAATCGCAGATCGATGCGATGACCGCAGAACAGAAGAAGCTCAACGGCGAATTCGATAGCAATCAGAACCGCGGTGTTCCGATCGCCAGCATCGACAGCGGCCTGTACTTCGACCGCAACACGTCGTACTTCGGCAAAAACTACCGTCAGACCCTGGAACCGCGCCTGTTCTACCTCTATGTACCTGAGGTTGATCAGGAAGACATTCCAGTATTCGACACCAGCGAAACGACGTTCAACTACTCGTCGCTCTTCCGTGACAACCGCTTTACCGGCTCCGACCGTGTCGGTGACGAGAACAAGCTGTCTCTGGGCGTGACCAGTCGCTGGATCGAAGACAACGGTTTCGAGCGTCAGCGCATCAGCGTCGGCCAGGCTCTGTACTTCAAGGATCGCAAGGTCCAACTGCCGGGTATCGCTTTCAACGATCGTGACGACGCGAAATCCGACGTTTCGCCATACGCGCTGGAATACGAATACCGCTGGAACCGCGACTGGCGCACTACTGCCGACTATAACTGGGACCCGGACAGCCGCAGCCCGCGCTCTGGCAGCGCGATGTTCCACTACCAGCCGGAAGACAACCCGAACAAGGTCGTCAACGTCGGTTACCGCTATCGTAACGACCAGGTTCGTTACGACCAGAACACCGGTCGCTGGACTGTGGGCGGTGGCGACTATGGCACCCCGGGCCAACCTGGCTACGTGAAGGACTACTACAAGATCCAGCAGCATGACTTCTCGGTCATCTGGCCGATCGTTCCGCAGTGGAACGCTATCAGCCGCTGGCAGTACGACTACAACCGCAATCGCACGCTGGAAGCTTTCGGTGGTTTCGAATACGACAACTGCTGCTGGAAACTGCGCCTGATCAACCGTTACTGGGTTTCCTATGACGAGTTCAGCCAGGAAGCTCCGCAAAACGAAAAAGGCGACCATGGCGTCTTCCTCCAAATTGTTCTGAAGGGACTCGGCGGCCTGACTGGCGCCAAGGTAGAGAGCTTCCTCGACAAAGGCATTCAAGGTTATCGTGAACGTGAAGACCAAGCTTTCTGATTGTCTGCGCCCGGTGCTGCTGGGCGCGTTGTTCCTGGGTACGGCGGCCAACGCCGCCGTACAGTCCATCGATAAAGTGGTGGCGATCGTCGATAACGACGTGGTCATGCAGAGCCAACTGGACCAGCGCGTTCACGAAGTTCAGCAGACCATCGCCAAGCGCGGTGGCGGCCTGCCGCCTCCGGGCGTGCTCGATCAGCAGGTGCTCGAGCGTCTGATCGTCGAAAACCTGCAACTGCAGATCGGCGAACGCTCGGGCATCCGCATCACTGACGAAGAGTTGAACCAGGCTGTCGGCACCATTGCTCAGCGCAACAACATGACTGTTGATCAGTTCCGTGCTGCGCTGGCTCGCGATGGCCTGAACTATGACGACGCCCGTGATCAGATCAAGCGCGAGATGATCATCAGCCGGGTGCGTCAGCGTCGCGTGGCAGAACGCATTCAGGTGTCCGAGCAGGAAGTGAAGAACTTCCTCGCCTCCGATCTCGGCAAGATGCAACTGTCCGAAGAACTGCACCTGGCCAACATCCTGATTCCAACCCCGGAAAGCGCCAACTCTGAAGCGATTCAGAGCGCTTATCGTCAGGCCATGGATGTTTACCAGCAGCTCAAGCAAGGCGCTGACTTCGGTCAGATGGCCGTGGCCAAATCCGGCAGCGACAACGCGCTGGAAGGCGGCGAGATGGGCTGGCGTAAAGCCGCGCAACTGCCACCGCCGTTCGATCGTGAGCTAAGCAGCATGGCGGTTGGCGACATTACTCAGCCTGCGCGTACACCGGGCGGCTTCATCATTTTGAAGCTGCTGGGCAAACGTGGCGGCGAAGCGCAGATGCGCGATGAAGTGCATGTGCGTCACATCCTGGTCAAGCCGAGCCCGATCCGCGACGAAGCCAAGACCAAGGCACTGGTGCAATCGTTGTATGACCGCATCACCGCCGGCGAAGACTTTGCCGAACTGGCGAAAAACTATTCGGAAGATCCGGGTTCCGCCCTTAACGGCGGCGACCTGAACTGGATCGACCCGAACGTACTGGTACCGGAATTCCGCGAAGTGATGGCTTCTACCCCACAAGGTCAGCTGTCCAAGCCATTCCAGACCCAATACGGCTGGCACGTGCTGGAAGTCCTTGGCCGTCGCGCCACTGACGGCACCGAACAGGCCCGTGAGCAGCAAGCAATGACCGTACTGCGGAACCGCAAATACGACGAAGAGCTGCAGACCTGGCTGCGTCAGATCCGTGACGAAGCATACGTAGAGATCAAACTTCCTGGTGCAGACCAGGCAGCGCAGTGAAACCCAAGCGTTTCGCGCTGACACCCGGCGAACCGGCCGGCATCGGTCCCGACCTGTGCCTGCTGCTCGCTTCGCAAGCCCAGCCACATCCCCTGATTGCCATCACCAGCCGCGACCTGCTCCTTGAGCGGGCCGCGCAGCTGGGGCTGGCCGTCAGTCTGCTGGATGTCGCGCCGGGGCAGTGGCCAGATGTTCCAGCGCCGGCCAACAGCCTGTACGTCTGGGACACGCCGCTCAGCGCACCGGTAATCGCCGGGCAACTGGACAAGGCCAACGCGGCATTCGTCCTCGAAACCTTGACCCGCGCCGGCAACGGCTGCCTGAATGGCGACTTCGCCGGGATGATCACTGCGCCGGTACACAAAGGTGTGATCAACGAGTCGGGCATCGCATTCTCTGGACACACTGAGTTTCTCGCCGACCTGACGCACACCGCGCAAGTAGTGATGATGCTGGCCACTCGCGGTTTGCGCGTGGCGCTGGTCACCACGCATCTGCCTCTGCGCGAGATTGCCGACGCGATCACCCCGGAACGGCTGGAGCGCGTAACGCGAATCCTGCACGCCGACCTGCAAGACAAATTCGGCATCGCCCGGCCACGCATCCTGGTCTGCGGACTCAACCCGCACGCCGGTGAAGGCGGCCACCTGGGCCATGAAGAAATCGACATCATCGAACCGACATTAGAGCGCCTGCGCGGCGAGGGCATGGACCTTCGTGGCCCGCTGCCTGCCGACACTCTGTTTACCCCCAAATATCTGGAGCACTGCGACGCAGTGCTGGCGATGTACCACGACCAGGGCTTGCCCGTGCTCAAGTACAAAGGCTTCGGCGCTGCCGTCAACGTGACGCTGGGCCTGCCGATCATCCGCACCTCGGTCGACCATGGCACCGCCCTGGATCTGGCCGGCAGCGGCAGGATCGACACCGGCAGCCTGCAAGTCGCCCTGGAAACCGCCTACCAGATGGCCGAGACCCGTTTATGAACGAGCAATACCAACACAAGGCGCGCAAACGCTTTGGTCAGAACTTCCTCCACGATGCCGGCGTTATCGACCGCATTCTGCGCTCCATCCACGCCAAGGCTGACGATCGCCTGCTGGAAATCGGCCCCGGTCAGGGTGCGCTGACCCAAGGTTTGCTGGGCTCCGGCGCGCAACTCGACGTAGTGGAGCTGGACAAGGATCTGATCCCGATCCTCAACCAGCAGTTTGCCGGCATGAGCAATTTCAACCTGCATCAGGGCGATGCGCTGAAGTTCGACTTCAATACGCTGAATGCCGCGCCGAACAGCCTGCGGGTGGTTGGCAATCTGCCGTACAACATCTCCACGCCGCTGATTTTTCACCTGCTGAACAACGCCGGCATCATTCGTGACATGCACTTCATGTTGCAGAAAGAAGTGGTCGAGCGTCTGGCAGCAGGCCCTGGTGGCGGTGATTGGGGTCGTCTGTCGATCATGGTTCAGTATCACTGCCGTGTAGAACATCTGTTCAACGTCGGCCCAGGCGCATTCAATCCGCCGCCGAAAGTCGATTCGGCGATCGTTCGTCTCGTGCCGCACGCGGTACTGCCGCACCCGGCCAAGGATCACAAGCTGCTGGAGCGCGTGGTACGCGAAGCCTTCAATCAGCGCCGCAAAACCTTGCGCAATACCCTCAAGCAATTGCTCAGCAATGCCGAAATCGAAGCCGCCGGCGTCGATGGCAGCCTGCGTCCCGAGCAGCTGGATCTGGCTGCATTCGTGCGCCTGGCCGACCAACTCGCGATACAGGTTCCGGCCACTCCTGCCGCCGACTGACTCGCGATGAACGCTATCGGGCAGCACACCACTCTGGTTTACTGCCCGATACTTGCCTAGACTGATTCCCCATCAGCTACGCCCCGCGTTCCGCTTCGTTAAGGCCCTCTTGCATGTCCGATTCCCGTTACCAGGTCGATGTCAGCGTCGTCACCCATTATCTGGCAGACCAATCGCAACCCGAACACGACCGTTTCGCCTTCGCCTACACCATCACCGTACAGAACAACGGCGAGATTGCGGCCAAGCTTCTGTCCCGGCACTGGGTGATTACCGACGGTGACGGCCATGTCGAACACGTGCGCGGTGAAGGCGTCGTCGGCCAGCAACCGTTGATCGATGCAGGCAAGAGCCACACGTATACCAGCGGCACGGTGATGACCACCAAGGTCGGCACCATGCAAGGCTCCTATCAGATGCTCGCCGACGACGGCAAACGTTTCGATGCGACCATCAAACCGTTTCGCCTCGCCGTACCCGGAGCCCTGCACTGATGACGACTTACGCCGTCGGTGACCTGCAAGGCTGCCTCGAACCGCTCAAGTGCCTGCTCAAGCAAGTTGCCTTCGACCCGGTGCTGGATCGGCTATGGCTGGTCGGCGATCTGGTCAACCGCGGCCCGCAGTCGCTGGAAACCCTGCGCTTTCTCTACGAGATGCGCGAGTCGCTGGTCTGTGTCCTCGGCAATCACGATTTGCATCTGCTGGCCGCCGCGAAAAAGATCGAGCGCTTGAAGAAAAGCGACACCTTGCGCGAAATCATCGAGGCCCCCGACGGCCCGCAATTGATGGAATGGCTGCGCCAGCAGAAGCTGATGCATTACGACGAAACACGCGATGTTGCGATGGTCCATGCTGGCATCCCGCCGCAATGGTCGCTGCGCCGTGCGTTGAAGTGCGCCGCCGAAGTCGAGACCGCCCTGCGTGACGACAACGTGTTCCCCGCCTACCTTGACGGCATGTACGGCAACGAACCGGCGAGATGGGACAACGACCTCAAAGGCATTGATCGCCTGCGGGTGATCACTAATTATTTCACACGCATGCGCTTTTGCACCGCCGAGGGCAAGCTCGACCTCAAAAGCAAGGAAGGCCTCGACAGCGCCCCACCCGGCTACAGGCCGTGGTTTCAGCACAAGGAGCGCAAGACCAAAGGCCTGCGCATCATCTTCGGTCACTGGGCCGCGCTTGAGGGCAATATCCACGAGCCGGGCATTTCCGCGCTGGACACCGGATGCGTATGGGGCGGCAGCCTGACGCTGATGAACGTCGACAGCGGCGAACGCCTGTCATGCAAATGCGACGAGCACGGCGGGCTTGCACACACGGTTGCGCCACTTATCCCCGAATCTTCGCCAGTCGACGCGCCGCGTTAGACTGCACTTTCAGTTGAGCTACAGGAACCCGCCATGAGCGAATTCAAACGAATCCCCCCGGAACAGGCGCAGGCCCTGCGTGAACAAGGCGCCGTTGTGGTCGACGTGCGCGACCCGGCGACCTTTGCCGCGCTGCATATCAGCGGTTCGAAGCATCTCGACAACCATTCGCTGCACGCTTTCATTCAAGGCGCCGATCTTGATGCACCGACCGTCGTGGTCTGCTATCACGGCAACTCCAGTCAGGGCGCAGCCGCCTATCTGGTCAGCCAAGGTTTCTCCGATGTTTACAGCATGGACGGCGGCTTTGAGCTGTGGCGTACGACTTATCCGTCGGAAACCGCGCAAGGCACCGCCGAATAATTTTTTTGCGCAGCGCAGGCCCCGGCTGCCGTGGTCCTGCGCGCGGCAGACGAACGGTCTGCCACAACTAATTACGTATCTCGCCTTTACCTCTCGAATTCCCAACTATCCTTAAGCGCAGGCCATCCAAATCAGGGGAGAGCCGGTACACCGGCGCGCGGATCATCGGGAGTAGCTTTCGCGGTTTGTCGACCGTGGGAGAATTCTGGGGGGTAAACAGCAGCTGCCACAGCGACTGCTGCCAGCATCGACTGAGTGATCCGGCGTCGGCTCCACGTATCGAGCGAGGTGACGTCATGAGTATCTTTAGCCACTTCCAACAACGCTTCGAATCCACACGCCAGGAAGAACTCTCTCTGCAGGAGTACCTGGAGCTGTGCAAAAACGATCGCAGCGCCTACGTTTCCGCCGCCGAGCGTCTATTGATGGCGATCGGCGAACCGGAACTGCTCGACACTTCGACCAATTCGAGGCTGTCGCGCATCTTCTCCAACAAGGTGATCCGCCGCTATCCGGCCTTTGAAGACTTCCACGGGATGGAAGAATGCATCGACCAGATCGTCTCGTATTTCCGCCACGCCGCCCAAGGCCTGGAAGAGAAGAAACAGATTCTTTATCTGCTCGGCCCCGTCGGTGGCGGTAAATCGTCCCTGGCCGAGAAGCTGAAACAGCTGATGGAGAAAGTGCCTTTCTACGCCATCAAGGGCTCGCCGGTCTTCGAATCACCTCTGGGTCTGTTCAACGCCACTGAAGATGGCGCGATCCTCGAGGAAGACTTCGGTATCCCACGACGCTATCTGAACACCATCATGTCGCCCTGGGCGACCAAGCGCCTGGCCGAATTCGGCGGCGACATCAGCCAGTTCCGCGTGGTCAAGCTGTACCCGTCGATCCTCAATCAGATTGCCGTGGCCAAGACCGAACCCGGTGACGAGAACAACCAGGACATCTCGGCGCTGGTCGGCAAGGTCGATATCCGCAAACTCGAAGAATTCCCGCAGAACGACGCTGACGCCTACAGCTACTCCGGTGCGCTGTGCCGAGCCAACCAGGGCTTGATGGAATTCGTCGAAATGTTCAAGGCGCCGATCAAGGTGCTGCACCCATTGCTGACCGCTACTCAGGAGGGCAACTACAACAGTACCGAAGGCCTCGGCGCGATTCCCTTCACCGGCATCCTGCTGGCTCACTCCAACGAGTCGGAGTGGCACACCTTCCGCAACAACAAGAACAACGAGGCGTTCATCGACCGGATCTACATCGTCAAAGTGCCGTACTGCCTGCGCGTCAGCGATGAAGTGAAGATCTACGACAAACTCCTGTTCAACAGTTCCTTGTCCAAGGCGCACTGCGCACCGGACACCTTGAAAATGCTTGCGCAATTCACCGTGCTGTCACGCCTCAAGGAGCCGGAAAACTCCAACATCTACTCGAAGATGCGCGTCTACGACGGTGAAAACCTCAAGGACACCGATCCGAAGGCCAAGTCGATTCAGGAGTATCGCGATTCGGCCGGTGTCGACGAAGGCATGAACGGTCTGTCGACCCGCTTCGCCTTCAAGATCCTCTCCAAGGTGTTCAACTTCGATCCGCATGAAATCGCCGCCAACCCAGTGCACCTGCTCTATGTGCTGGAGCAGCAGATCGAACAGGAACAGTTCCAGGCCGAAACCCGCGAACGCTACCTGCGCTATCTGAAGGAATACCTGGCGCCGCGCTACATCGAGTTCATCGGCAAGGAAATCCAGACCGCTTATCTGGAGTCCTACAGCGAATACGGTCAGAACATCTTCGACCGCTACGTGCTGTATGCGGACTTCTGGATTCAGGATCAGGAGTATCGCGACCCGGAAACCGGCGAGATTCTCAACCGCGTGGCGCTGAACGAAGAACTGGAGAAAATCGAGAAACCGGCCGGGATCAGCAATCCGAAGGATTTCCGCAACGAAATCGTCAACTTCGTCCTGCGCGCCCGGGCCAACAACAACGGCAAGAACCCGACCTGGCTCAGCTACGAAAAACTGCGGGTGGTCATCGAGAAGAAAATGTTCTCCAACACCGAAGACCTGCTGCCCGTCATCAGCTTCAACGCCAAGGCCAGCAAGGAGGATCAGCAGAAACACAACGACTTCGTTACGCGAATGGTTGAACGTGGCTACACCGATAAACAGGTACGCCTGCTGTCCGAATGGTACCTGCGGGTCCGCAAGTCGCAGTGAGGCAGCTGCAAGCTATAAGCCACAAGCTGCAAGAACAAAGCGCGTGAACCCGAAAACACGGGCATTCGCTTTTACTTGCAGCTTGCAGCTCAAAACTTGAAGCTCCCCGGAGGGGCCTTATGAGCTATGTGATCGACCGACGCCTCAATGGCAAGAACAAGAGCACGGTAAACCGCCAGCGTTTTCTGCGGCGTTACCGTGACCACATCAAGAAGGCTGTCGAAGAGGCAGTCAGTCGCCGCTCCATTACCGATATGGAGCACGGTGAACAGATCAGCATTCCCGGTCGCGACATTGACGAACCGGTGCTTCATCACGGACGCGGCGGCAAGCAGACCGTGGTGCATCCCGGTAACAAAGAGTTCACGTCCGGTGAACATATCGCTCGTCCACCGGGAGGCGGCGGTGGACGCGGTCCGGGCAAGGCGGGGAATTCCGGCGAAGGCATGGACGAGTTCGTCTTCCAGATCACGCAGGAAGAGTTCCTCGAATTCATGTTCGAAGACCTTGAATTGCCGAATCTGGTCAAACGCAACCTGACCGGCACCGACACGTTCAAAACCGTACGCGCCGGGATCAGCAACGAGGGCAATCCGTCGCGGATCAACATCATCCGCACCCTGCGCTCAGCGCATGCGCGTCGTATTGCCCTGTCTGGCAGCAGCCGCGCGAAATTGCGCGAAGCCAAGGAGGAGCTGGCACGGCTCAAGCGCGAAGAACCGGACAACTTCGGCGATATCCAGGAACTCGAGGCTGAAATCGAGAAACTCAGCGCACGCATTCACCGCGTGCCGTTCCTAGATACCTTCGACTTGAAATACAACCTGTTGGTCAAGCAACCCAATCCCAGTTCCAAAGCAGTGATGTTTTGCCTGATGGACGTTTCCGGTTCGATGACGCAGGCGACCAAGGACATCGCCAAGCGCTTCTTCATCCTGCTGTACCTTTTCCTCAAGCGTAACTACGACAAGATCGACGTGGTGTTCATCCGTCACCACACCAGCGCCCGGGAAGTGGACGAAGAGGAGTTTTTCTATTCTCGTGAGACCGGCGGCACCATCGTTTCCAGCGCCCTGAAGCTGATGCAGGAAATCATGGCCGAGCGCTATCCGAGCAATGAGTGGAACATTTATGCCGCTCAAGCCTCCGACGGCGACAACTGGAACGACGATTCGCCGATCTGCCGTGACATCCTGATCAACCAGATCATGCCGTTTGTGCAGTACTACACTTATGTGGAGATCACCCCGCGCGAACATCAGGCCCTGTGGTACGAATACGAACGCATCGCCGAAGCCTTCTCTGACACGTTTGCCCAGCAGCAACTGGTCTCGGCCGGAGATATCTATCCGGTCTTCCGTGAACTCTTCCAGCGCAGGTTAGTGACATGACCGCCAAAGAGCAGAAACGCCAACCGATTTCCACCGGCTCCGAATGGACATTCGAGCTGATCCAGACCTACGACCGTGAAATCGCCCGGATCGCGGCCCGTTATGCACTGGACACCTATCCCAACCAGATCGAAGTGATCACCGCCGAGCAGATGATGGACGCCTATGCCTCGGTGGGCATGCCGCTGGGCTATCACCACTGGTCCTACGGCAAACACTTCCTCAGCACAGAGAAATCCTACAGTCGCGGGCAGATGGGCCTGGCCTACGAGATCGTAATCAACTCCGACCCGTGCATCGCCTATCTGATGGAAGAAAACACCATCTGCATGCAGGCGCTGGTGGTGGCCCATGCCTGCTATGGCCACAACAGCTTCTTCAAGGGCAACTACCTGTTCCGCACCTGGACCGATGCCAGTTCGATCATTGATTACCTGGTGTTCGCCAAGCAGTACATCATGCAGTGCGAGGAACGCCACGGCATCGACGCCGTGGAAGATCTGCTCGATTCCTGCCATGCCTTGATGAATTACGGCGTCGACCGCTACAAGCGTCCGTATCCGATCTCCGCCGAAGAAGAGCGCCGGCGGCAAAAGGACCGTGAAGAGCACATGCAGAAGCAGATCAATGATCTGTGGCGCACCATTCCCAAAGGCGCGGACAAATACAGCGACAAGGACAACGCCCGCTTCCCGGCCGAACCGCAGGAAAACATCCTCTATTTCATCGAGAAACACGCGCCACTGCTGGAACCCTGGCAACGCGAAATCGTGCGCATCGTGCGCAAGATCGCCCAGTATTTCTATCCGCAGCGCCAGACCCAAGTCATGAACGAAGGCTGGGCAACGTTCTGGCATTACACGCTGATGAATGATCTGTATGACGAAGGCCTGGTCACCGACGGCTTCATGATGGAATTCCTCACCTCGCACACCAGCGTGGTGTTCCAACCGGGTTTCGACAGTCCGTACTACAGCGGCATCAACCCCTATGCGTTGGGTTTCGCCATGTACCGCGACATTCGGCGCATGTGCGAAGAGCCTACCGAAGAGGATCGCCGCTGGTTCCCGGACATCGCCGGTTCCGACTGGCTGTCGACCATCAAGTTCGCCATGAGCAGTTTCAAGGACGAGAGCTTCATCCTGCAGTACCTGTCCCCCAAGGTGATCCGCGATCTGAAGCTGTTCAGCATTCTCGATGACGACCAGAAAGACGACCTGCTGGTGCCGGCCATCCATGACGAGGGCGGCTACCGGATCATCCGTGAAACCCTTGCCGCGCAGTACAACCTCGGCAATCGTGAGCCGAACGTGCAGATCTACAGCATTGATCGGCGCGGCGATCGCTCGCTGACCCTGCGCCATCAGCAACACGATCGCAAACCATTGGGCGACTCCACCGAGGAAGTGCTCAAGCACCTGCACCGGCTCTGGGGCTTCGACATTCATCTGGAAACCCTGCAAGGCGACCAGATCATGAAAACCCATCACGTGCCGCCGCGCAGTGAACACAGCGAGGGCGATTACGGCCGGCTCGATCTGGCCGTGATTCATCTTTGATCCGGTTCTGGCCTCCGAAAGTCTGACGCAAGGGTTATCCTGTCGGACTGACGGAGGTTTTTTATGCAGGTTTACAAGGTTGGCGGCGCGGTACGTGATCGCCTTTTAGGGTTGCCGGTCACTGATGTCGACCGGGTCGTGGTCGGCGCGACCACTGAAGAAATGCTCGCCCAGGGGTTTCGCGCGGTTGGCGCGGATTTCCCGGTGTTTCTGCACCCGAAAACCGGTGAGGAATATGCTCTCGCCCGCACGGAGCGCAAAAGCGGTCGCGGTTACGGCGGTTTCACTTTCTACGCGAGTCCCGAAGTCACGCTCGAAGAAGACCTGATTCGACGCGACCTGACGATCAATGCCATGGCCGAGGACGATCAGCTCAACCTGACCGATCCGTATCATGGTCAACGCGACCTCGAAGCACGAATCCTTCGCCATGTTTCCCCGGCGTTCGCCGAAGATCCGTTGCGAGTGCTGCGCGTTGCCCGTTTTGCTGCGCGTTACGCAGGACTGGGCTTCACGGTCGCCGACGAGACCATGGGTTTGATGCGCCAGCTCAGTGAGTCCGGCGAATTGCAGGCGCTGACCGCTGAGCGCAGTTGGAAAGAGATTTCCCGCGCACTGATGGAAGACCGTCCACAGGTGTTCATCCAGGTCTTGCGCGACTGTGGCGCACTCAAAGAGCTAATGCCGGAAGTCGACGCCTTGTTCGGCGTGCCGCAGCCAGAGACCCATCACCCGGAAATCGACACGGGCCTGCACACCCTGAGCGTGCTGGAGCAATCATCCCTGCACAAACAACCACTGACAGTGCGCTGGGCCTGCCTGCTGCACGACTTGGGCAAAGGCCTGACGCCGGAAGAAGAATGGCCCAGGCATATCGCCCATGAGCACACCGGGCTGAAGCTGATCAAAGCGGTCAACGAGCGCTTCAAAGCCCCCAAAGACTGTCAGGAACTGGCGCTGCTGGTCGGGCAATACCACACCCATGGGCACCGGGCGCTGGAGCTGAAAGCCTCGACGCTGCTGGAGTTGCTGCAGAGTTTCGATATTTATCGCCGGCCGCAGCGATTCGAAGAGTTTATCGCCGCGTGCGAGATGGATGCCCGTGGCCGCAAGGGCCTGGAGCAGCGCAGTTATCCACAGGCGGACTATTTGCGCGGAGCCGCGAAAGCTGCGCGAGCGGTGGCGGTGCAGCCTTTGCTGGAGCAGGGATTCAAGGGGCCGGAATTGGGCGAAGCGCTGAAGCGGGAACGACTGAAGGCGTTGAAAGCCTACAAAGAGGTGGCGACAGCCTGATAAAAAACTTCGCGAGCAGGCTCGCTCCCACAGGAGGCCTCGATCCCATGTGGGAGCGAGCCTGCTCGCGAAAGCGCATTTGATATCACCGCAACTCCGAAGGCGTGAGCTGCTCCCCCCGCCATTCGAACGCAACCGGCGCCAACACCTGATCAATTTGCGCCTCAGCCCACAACGTCGCAAAGCTTTGGCCCACCCCCGGATGCAACCGATCCGGCGCAATCAACGACAGTGGCCACAGCACAAAGGCATTTTTCAGGATTTCCGCACGCGGCAGCATCAATCCATCAAAATTACCCACCAGATCGCCATACAGCAGCACGTCGATATCCAGCGGCAAGCCCTTGCGATCCGGGGCATAGCGACCGTTATCCGCCTCAATGAATTTCAAGCGGCGATCAAGCTCCATCAACGGCAGATCGGTGTAGGCCGAGACCACGAAATTGAAGAACGGCCCGCTCTTGATGCCCACCGGCTGGCTCTCGAACACCGCCGAACAACGGATATCCACCAGGAACGTGGCCAGCGCATCGAGACCGGCGCGCAAATGGGTTTCGCGCTCGATATTGCTACCGAGCCCGAGGTAGACCTGAGTCAGCGACATCCGCGCTCGATCTCCACACCCACACCGCCCTTGGCCGCCGGCACCGCGCCCGGTTTGGTCAGTTTCAGTCGCACCCAGGTGATCTTGAATTCGGCCATCAGCACTTCAACCAGACGCTCGGCAAAGGTTTCGACCAACTGGAACTGCGCCTGCTCGGCGAAGGCCTGAATGCGCGTGGAAACACTGGCGTAATCGAGCGCCAGAGTCAGGTCGTCACCGGCGGCAGCCGGGCGATTGTCCCAGGCGAAGCTCAGATCAAGACGCAGGCACTGACGGATGCCACGCTCCCAGTCGTAGGCACCGATCACGGTGTCGACTTCCAGGCCCTCGATAAACACTCTGTCCAAGCACTTCTCTCCGCTGCACGACAAGGGCGCAATGCGCCGTTAGAATCAGGGCGTCCTCGCCCGGAATAGTTAGCATGTTTTGGTTACTGGCGATTCTCGCCTACCTGCTCGGCTCGCTGTCCTTCGCCATTTTGCTCAGCCGCCTGACCGGAAATCCGGATCCGCGAATGAGTGGCTCGGGTAATGCCGGCGCCACCAACATGCTGCGCCTGGCCGGTCGCAAACTGGCGATCCTGACCCTGCTCGGTGATCTGTGCAAAGGCCTGCTGCCGGTGCTGATCGGCTCGAGCGCGGGCCTCTCACTGCAGGATCAGGCCTGGATTGGCGTGTGCGCCGTGATCGGTCACCTGTTCCCTTTGTACTTTCGCTTTCGCGGCGGCAAAGGCGTTGCCACTGCCGCCGGCATGCTGCTCGGCCTGTATCCACCCGCCGCGCTGCTGGCGGTGTGCGCCTGGCTGCTGACGTTCTACCTGACCCGCACCAGCTCGCTGGCGGCGCTGATTGCCACGCCACTGACCCTGCCATTGCTGGCCTGGCAGGAGCCGGAAGCCTTGCTGCCAATGAGCGCGCTGACCTTGCTGATTGTCTGGCGCCATCGCGGCAATCTACGCGACCTGTTTGCCGGGCGCGAACGGCATTTCTGACTGCCGTTCATGAGCGTCGCTCATTACAGCGCCGACAACTGCTCCATTGGCCAGCGTGCCTGCACGGTGATTGCCAGACTTTCCTGCTGACCAGCCTTCAGGCGCTGGCAACCGGCAAACGCGATCATCGCGCCATTGTCGGTGCAGAACTCCGGGCGCGCATAGAACACATCGCCCTTCATATCGCCGAGCATCTTTTCCAGCGAAACCCGCAACGCCTTGTTGGCGCTGACGCCGCCGGCAATCACCAGCCGCTTCATGCCTGCCTGTTTCAGGGCGCGCTTGCACTTGATGGTCAAAGTCTCCACCACGGCCTGCTGGAATGCCAGCGCGATGTCGCAACGGGCTTGCTCGCCGTCGTCCCCGGCGCTGACGCATTGCTGCCACGTGTTGAGGGCGAAGGTTTTCAAGCCGCTGAAGCTGAAGTCCAGACCTGGGCGATCACACATCGGACGCGGAAAAGTGAAACGTCCTGCGACCCCCTTCTCGGCCAGCTTGGCGATTTCCGGCCCGCCGGGGTAATTGAGGCCCATCATCTTTGCGGTTTTGTCGAAGGCTTCACCGGCCGCATCGTCGAGCGTCTCGCCGAGCAGGCTGTACTGGCCAATGCCATCGACCTGAACCAGCTGTGTATGACCACCGGAAACCAACAAAGCGACGAACGGGAATTGCGGCGGTTTCGGCTCCAGCATCGGTGCCAGCAAGTGGCCTTCCATATGGTGCACGCCAAGCGCCGGAATGCCCCAGGCAAACGCCAGCGCCTGCGCGCAGGACGCACCGACCAGCAGCGCGCCGACCAGGCCAGGACCTGCGGTGTAGGCGATTGCGTCGATCTCGGTCGGCACGCAGTCGGCCTCGGCCAACACCTGACGGATCAAGGGCAGCATGCGTTTGACGTGGTCACGCGAGGCCAGCTCCGGCACCACACCGCCATAGACGCGGTGCAGGTCGATCTGACTGAACAGCGCATCGGCCAGCAGACCGCGTTCACTGTCATACAATGCGACGCCGGTTTCGTCGCAGGAGGTTTCTAATCCCAGTACTAGCATGGGTTTGCGCCTTGTTTAGGCTGAATTCGAAGGCGCGCATAATAGTCGCCACTTGATGCCCCGACCAGCGGTTTTCGATCAGAGGCTTTGCATTCCGAGCGATGAGGGGTTAACATCCGCAACCCTTAAAAACCGACGTCTTCAAGTGCTCTTTTGCCGCGAGGATGTTGACCCCGGTAATGAATGAAGGTAGCTCTGGATGCCAGCCGTCAAAGTAAAAGAGAACGAACCCTTCGACGTAGCTCTGCGTCGTTTCAAGCGCTCCTGCGAAAAAGCCGGTGTACTGGCTGAAGTTCGTAGCCGCGAATTTTACGAGAAGCCAACTTCTGAGCGTAAGCGCAAAGCAGCAGCCGCTGTTAAGCGTCACGCCAAGAAAGTTCAGCGCGAACAGCGCCGCGCCGTTCGTCTGTACTAATCCACAGACGTTCGTAGCAAGCTTCTTGCCTAAGCCCGGCCCTCAGCCGGGCTAATGGCATTTGCGTAAAACGCTTGATGCTTCACCGTCGACGCCGCCGATGCGACCGAGACAAATCTGCTTCACCGCGTCAGGCCTGGCTCTTTTGCCAGCGGTGCACGTCTTTTCTGACGAGCCTTTCAAGGCTACTGACGAGCACACCCACTGATTCCTCTTACGACGATCAGCCCAAGGCACCTGCATGCGTGCCCGCTTTATTGAGCTATCCGAGGCCGACAACCGGCCGTCAGCGGATTCAGCGCAACACTTTCACATAGTCGAAGACTGATAGGTACTAACGTCAGTGGATTTTCGGCAGATACACTTCCCGACAGCGATCACGCAGACGACATCGGTCGAGCCGCACTTTTTGTGCGTTTCCAGCAATGGCCCGCGTCCGACAGCCTGTCGCAACAGATTTATTGCAGCGCAGACGACGAGAACGCCATGGCCGGGCTGATTCCCCAGAGCTTCATTGACGACCTGCTGAACCGCACCGACATTGTCGACGT
Organism: Pseudomonas sp. Sample_21; assembly: GCF_004307525.1. NCBI lineage: Bacteria > Pseudomonadati > Pseudomonadota > Gammaproteobacteria > Pseudomonadales > Pseudomonadaceae > Pseudomonas > Pseudomonas sp. Sample_21. Next base: position 52,569 of record NZ_RCNZ01000073.1, read on the forward strand.
GGTCAGCTCGCGCGTGCAATTGAAGAAGGCCGGCAAGAACTACACCGCCTGCTGCCCTTTCCACAAAGAGAAAACCCCGTCGTTCAGCGTCAGCCCCGACAAGCAGTTCTATTACTGCTTCGGTTGCGGCGCCGGCGGCAACGCCCTCGGCTTTCTCATGGATCACGACAACCTGGACTTCCCCCAGGCCGTCGAAGATCTGGCCAAAGCCGCCGGCATGGAAATCCCCCGCGAAGAAAGCGGCCGCGAGCGCAAGCCGCGTCAGCCGACCGATTCGCCGCTGTATCCACTGCTCACCGCCGCCGCTGATTTTTACCGGCAGGCACTCAAGAGCCATCCGTCGCGCAAGGCTGCGGTGGATTACCTCAAGGGCCGCGGCCTGACTGGCGAGATCGCTCGGGATTTCGGCCTCGGCTTTGCGCCGCCAGGCTGGGACAACCTGCTCAAGCATCTGAGCAGCGACACCCTGCAACAGAAGGCCATGATCGAAGCCGGCCTGCTGATCGAGAACGCCGAAACCGGTAAGCGCTACGATCGCTTCCGCGATCGCGTGATGTTCCCGATCCGCGACACCCGTGGACGGATCATCGCCTTCGGCGGTCGCGTACTGGGCGACGACAAGCCCAAGTACCTGAACTCACCGGAAACCCCGGTATTCCATAAAGGCCAGGAACTCTACGGCCTTTATGAAGCACGCAAGAACAATCGCAACCTCGATGAAATCATCGTTGTCGAGGGTTACATGGACGTCATCGCCCTAGCTCAGCAAGGCTTGCGCAATGCCGTCGCCACGCTGGGTACCGCAACCAGCGAAGAACACCTCAAGCGCCTGTTTCGCGTCGTGCCGAACGTATTGTTCTGCTTCGACGGCGACCAGGCGGGCCGCAACGCCGCGTGGCGCGCACTGGAAGCGACCCTGCCGTGTCTGCAGGACGGTCGTCGCGCGCGGTTCCTGTTTTTGCCCGAAGGCGAAGACCCGGACACTCTGGTTCGCGCCGAAGGCACCGACGCATTCAAGGCGCGCATCAATCAGCACGCGCAGCCGCTGGCCGATTATTTTTTCCAGCAACTGACCGAAGAAGCCGACCCGCGCTCGCTTGAGGGCAAGGCGCACATGGCCACCCTCGCCGCACCATTGATCGACAAGGTGCCGGGAGCGAACCTGCGCATCCTCATGCGTCAGCGACTGACCGAGATTACGGGCCTGAGCAGCGAGACCGTCAGCCAGTTGGTTCAGAGTGCGCCGCAGGAAGCACCGCCCGCCTACGATCCGGGCTTCGATTACGACGCCATGCCGGATTACAGCGACTACCATCAGCCGCAGGCACAGGACATGTACGTGCCGCAGCAGGAATGGACGCCGAAGAAACCCGGCGCCGGCGGCAAGAAGTGGGACAAGAAACCGTGGGACAAGCACGGCAAGCGTGGTGGCGATCGTGAACAGCAGCGCCCGCGCACGCCGATTGGCGTTGAATCGCCAACCCTGACGGCATTGAGAACATTGCTCCATCATCCGCAACTGGCCAAGCGCGTCGAAGACGCCGGGCACATTGCCGATGAAAATCAGACCAACGCCCAGTTGCTTGTGGCGCTGCTCGAAGCCGTACAGAAGAATCCCAAGCTAAACTCATTTCAGTTGATCGCGCGATGGCACGGAACTGAACAGGGTCGCTTGCTCAAGGCGCTGGCAGAAAAGGAATGGCTGATTGACGGAGATAACCTTGAACAACAGTTTTTCGACACCATTACTAGCTTGTCCGCCCGCCAACGCGAGCGAAATCTCGAACAGTTACTCAGGAAAGCGCGGCAAAGCGAACTGAGCGTCGAAGAGAAAAATCAACTGCGCGACCTTTTAAGTCGCAATGTTTCCGCATCAAACCCGACCTCAACTGGCGCGTGAGGTCATAGCTCAGGTATAATCCTCGGCTTGTTTTTTGCCCGCCAAGACCTTCAGTGGATAGGGTGTTATGTCCGGAAAAGCGCAACAGCAGTCTCGTATTATTGAGTTGATCAAACTGGGTCGTGAGCAGAAGTATCTGACTTACGCCGAGGTCAACGACCACCTGCCCGAGGATATTTCAGATCCGGAGCAGGTGGAAGACATCATCCGCATGATTAACGACATGGGGATCCCCGTACACGAGAGTGCTCCGGATGCGGACGCCCTTATGTTGGCCGACGCCGATACCGACGAGGCCGCTGCGGAAGAAGCAGCCGCTGCGTTGGCGGCGGTGGAGACCGATATCGGTCGCACCACTGACCCGGTGCGCATGTACATGCGTGAAATGGGTACGGTCGAGCTTCTGACCCGTGAAGGCGAAATCGAAATCGCCAAGCGGATCGAAGAAGGCATTCGTGAAGTGATGAGCGCAATTGCGCACTTCCCTGGCACGGTTGACCACATTCTCTCCGAGTACACCCGCGTCACCACCGAAGGTGGTCGCCTGTCCGACGTCCTGAGCGGTTATATCGACCCGGACGACGGCATCGCGCCGCCTGCGGCAGAAGTGCCGCCGCCGGTTGACCCGAAAGCCGTCAAGGCCGACGACGACACCGACGACGATGATGCCGAATCTTCCGATGACGAAGAAGAAGCCGAAAGTGGTCCGGATCCGGTCATCGCTGCGCAGCGCTTCGGCGCCGTCGCCGACCAGATGGAAATCACCCGCAAGGCCCTGAAAAAGCACGGTCGTCACAACAAGGCAGCGGTTGCCGAGTTGCTGGCTCTGGCCGAGCTGTTCATGCCGATCAAACTGGTGCCGAAGCAATTCGAAGCCCTGGTCGAGCGTGTGCGCAGTGCCCTGGATCGTCTGCGTCAGCAAGAGCGCGCGATCATGCAGCTGTGCGTACGTGATGCACGTATGCCGCGCGCCGATTTCCTGCGTCAGTTCCCGGGTAACGAAGTCGACGAAAGCTGGTCCGACGCCCTGGCCAAAGGCAAGAGCAAGTACGCCGAAGCCATCGGTCGCGTGCAGCCGGACATCATCCGTTGCCAGCAGAAGCTGATTGCGCTGGAAACCGAGACCGGCCTGACCATCGCAGAAATCAAGGACATCAACCGTCGCATGTCGATCGGTGAGGCCAAGGCCCGCCGCGCGAAGAAGGAGATGGTTGAAGCCAACCTGCGTCTGGTGATCTCGATCGCCAAGAAGTACACCAACCGCGGCCTGCAATTCCTCGATCTGATCCAGGAAGGCAACATCGGCCTGATGAAAGCGGTGGACAAGTTCGAATACCGTCGCGGTTACAAGTTCTCGACTTATGCCACCTGGTGGATCCGCCAGGCGATCACTCGCTCGATCGCCGACCAGGCCCGCACCATCCGTATTCCGGTGCACATGATCGAGACGATCAACAAGCTCAACCGTATTTCCCGGCAGATGTTGCAGGAAATGGGTCGCGAACCGACTCCGGAAGAGCTGGGCGAACGCATGGAAATGCCTGAGGACAAGATCCGCAAGGTACTGAAGATCGCCAAAGAGCCGATCTCCATGGAAACCCCGATCGGTGATGACGAAGACTCCCATCTGGGCGACTTCATCGAAGACTCGACCATGCAGTCGCCAATCGATGTCGCCACGGTGGAAAGTCTGAAGGAAGCGACTCGCGAAGTGCTGTCCGGCCTCACTGCCCGTGAAGCCAAGGTACTGCGCATGCGTTTCGGTATCGACATGAACACCGACCATACGCTCGAAGAAGTTGGCAAACAGTTTGACGTAACGCGTGAGCGGATTCGTCAGATCGAAGCCAAGGCGCTGCGCAAGCTGCGCCATCCGACGCGAAGCGAGCATCTGCGCTCCTTCCTCGACGAGTGATACCAGAACCCCCGGCCCAGGCCGGGGGTTTTGTTTTATGGCAGATTAAATTCCCCGCTCCGCCCTCCCCGCCGCGTACCCCGTCTACACTCGAAACAATCATCCCCAAGCCGTGACGAGAGCGTTATGCCCAGACTGGCGCCCGTGCTTTTTCTGCTGTCATTGATGATCTGCACCGCCACGGCTGACGCGCTGACTCTCACCGATGAAGAACGCAGCTGGCTGGCGGCTCACCCTGACTTGCGCCTGGGTGTCGACGCGTCGTGGCCGCCTTTCGAATTTCGTGACGATCAGAACCGCTATCAGGGTCTGGCCGCTGACTATATCGACGTGATTCGACAACGCCTGGCGATCAAGCTGACGCCGATCGAACCGGCAAGCTGGACGGTGGTGCTGGAGCAGGTGAAAAAAGGCAAAATCGATTTGCTGCCGGGAATCATGTCCACGCCGGAGCGCCAGAATTACCTGTCATTTACCCGGCCGTACCTCGACTTCCCGATCGTCATCCTTGCTCATGTCGGCGGCGCCCAGCCGCGCAAACTCGACGACCTGTACGGTCTGAAAATCGCCGTGGTGGAAAACTACGCCCCCCACGAACTGCTGCGCACTCACCACCCCGATCTGAATCTGGTCGCCATGCCCAATGTCAGCTCGGCGCTGCAAGCTTTGGCGACCGATGAAGTGGACGCGGTGGTCGGCGATCTCGCTTCCAGCGTGTGGAGCCTGCGCCAGCTCAAGCTCGACGGCCTCTACGTCAGCGGCGAAACCCCATATCGCTATCAATTGGCGATGGCCGTGCCCCGCGACAACAAGGTGCTGGTCGGGATACTTGATAAAGTCCTCGCCGACATGACGCCGGCGGAAATCAGCAGCATCCAGGAACATTGGGTCGGTAATGTGCTCGACCACCGCACGTTCTGGTCGGACCTGCTGATGTACGGTCTGCCCGGTCTGTTGCTGCTGATGACGATCCTCGCCGTGGTGATTCGCATCAACCGCCGCCTGAGTTCGGAAATCAGCCGGCGCATCGACCTCGAACAGGAATTGCGCAGTAGCGAATATCACTACCGTGGCCTGGTAGAGAGCTTGTCGGCCATCGCCTGGGAAGCGCGGATGAGCGACTTCACCTACAGCTATGTTTCGCCCCATGCTGAAGACTTGCTCGGGTATCCACAGTCTCACTGGCTGATTCCGGGTTTCTGGCACAACATCATTCATCCGGCCGACCTGACCCGCACGCAGAACTATTGCAGGGAAGCGCTGCGCCAGGGCCGCGATCACATCGTCGATTATCGCGTGATCACCGCTGACGGCCGCTGCCTGTGGGTGCGCGACATTGTCAGCCTGATCGAGCATGGCCACGAACCGGTGATGCGCGGGTTGATGATCGATATCAGCGAAATCAAACGCACCGAAGAAGCGCTGCGGCTGTCCGAGCAGAAGTTCGCGTCAGTGTTCGAGCAATGCCCGGACATTCTCGTGATTGCACGCCTGTCCGACGGCTGCCTGCTGGAGGTCAACGAGGCCTTCGAAGAGCAGATCGGCCTCAGGGCCGAGGAGGTGATCGGGCAGACCGCCACCAATCTCAATATCTGGGGCATTCCCGGGGTCGGGCCGGGCCTCTTGCAGCGTTTGCAGGCCGGCAGCATCCGTAATCTGGAAATGCCCTTTCGCCGCAACAACGGCCAAGTCTTCACCGGGCTGATTTCCGCCGAGCCTTTCGACCTCGATACCACCCCGGCGCTGGTGGTGGTGGTTCGCGACATCAGCCAGCTCAAGGAAACCCAACAGCAACTGCAAACCTCTGAAGAGAAATTCGCCAAGGCTTTCCATGCGTCGCCCGACGGCCTGTTGCTGTCGCGCCAGAGCGACGGCCTGCTGCTGGAGGTCAACGAAGGTTTCAGCCGCATCACCGGTTTCAACAGCGCCATGTCAGTGGATCGTTCGACGCTGGATCTGGGTATCTGGGTCAACCTCAACGAACGCAAACAGATGCTCGACCTGCTGCAACGCGACGGTTTCGTCCGCGACTTCACATGCCACATCCGTCGCAGCGACGGGCAGATTCGCCTGTGCGAAGTGTCCAGTCGACCGCTGCCGATTGGCGACGAGGATTGCATGCTGACCATCGCCCGCGACATCACCGAACGCCATCTCATGCAGGAAAAACTGCAGCAGGCCGCGACCGTTTTCGAGAGCACCGCCGAGGGCGTATTGATCACCGATACTCAACAACACATCAGCGCCGTCAATCGTGCTTTCACCGAAATCACCGGTTACAGCGAAAGCGAAGCACTGGGCCACACGCCACGCTTGCTGGCGTCAGGGCTGCATGACAGCGCTTTCTACGCTGCGATGTGGCATCAATTGACCGACGAGGGACACTGGCAAGGCGAGATTTCCAACCGGCGCAAGAACGGCGAGCTGTACCCGAGCTGGCTGACCATCAGCGCGGTGCGCAATCGCGACAAGTTCATCACTCACTTCGTCGCGGTGTTCGCCGATATTTCCAGCCTCAAGCATGCCCAGGCCAAGCTCGATTACCAGGCTCACCACGATCCGCTCACCGGCCTGCCCAACCGCACCCTGTTCGAAAGCCGTCTGCAAATGGCCCTGACCAGCCAGCAGGAAAATGGCGGCCAGGGCGCGGTGCTGTTTCTCGATCTCGACCGCTTCAAACACATCAACGACAGCCTCGGCCACCCGGTCGGCGACCTGTTGCTCAAGGGCATCGCCGTGCGCTTGAAAGAACAACTGCGCGATATCGACACGGTCGCGCGATTGGGCGGTGATGAATTCATCATCCTGTTGCCAGGCTTGCAGCAAGCCAGCGACGCCGACAACATCGCGACGAAACTGCTCAACTGCTTCGGTGCGCCGTTCCAGGCCGGCGAACACGAGTTCTTTATCAGCGCCAGCATCGGCACCAGCCTCTATCCCCGCGACGGTTGCGACGTGGCCACGCTGGTGAAAAACGCCGACGCGGCGATGTACCGCTCCAAAGCCAAGGGGCGTAACCGCGTCGAAAGCTACACCCGCGACCTCACCGCCCAGGCCAGCGAGCGCATAGCGCTGGAGCACGAACTGCGCCGTGCCATCGAGCGTGATGAGCTGTTTCTTTATTACCAACCGAAAATCAGCCTGGTCGATCACAGTCTGGTCGGTGCAGAGGCGCTGATTCGCTGGCGTCACCCGACCTTCGGCGACGTGCCGCCCGAGCATTTCATTCCGCTCGCGGAAGAAAACGGCATGATCCTGCAGATCGGTGACTGGGTGCTGGAGACCGCTTGCCGGCAGATGTTCGAGTGGAACGAGATCTACCAACCGCTCGGTCCGCTTTCGGTAAACCTCGCCGGTGCGCAATTGCGTCAGCCCAACCTCTTGGTGCGCATCGAACAACTGCTCAAGGACAACCGCCTCAGGCCGGATTTACTGCAACTGGAAATTACCGAGAATTTCATCATGAGTCAGGCCGAAGAGGCGCTGGCAGTGCTACACCAACTCAAACACCTCGGTGTGCAACTGGCGATCGACGACTTCGGCACCGGCTACTCCTCGCTCAGCTACCTCAAACGCCTGCCGCTGGACATCCTCAAGATTGATCAATCCTTCGTCCGCGGACTGCCTGACGACCCCCACGACGCAGCGATCGTACGCGCCATCATCGCGCTCGGTCGCAGCATGCAATTCACCGTGATTGCCGAAGGCGTGGAAACACAGGCGCAACAACAATTCCTCGCTGCTGAAGGGTGCGAACAGATACAGGGCTACATCGTCAGCCTGCCGCTGCCCCCGGAGGAATTCGCCGCGACGTTTCTGCATGTAACCGTATCGGATTTTTCGGATAGCACAGCCGCGAAACCGTCGCTATAATCCGCGGCCTACTGAGGGCCTATAGCTCAGTTGGTTAGAGCAGAGGACTCATAATCCTTTGGTCCACGGTTCAAGTCCGTGTGGGCCCACCAAATTGAAAAGCCGCGCTTGATGCGCGGCTTTTTTGTGGGCGAGTGGTTGGGTTTCGTCTCGGCGGGCGCAACGTTCTGGAACTGCGCAGGAAAATCCGTTTGAGAGAACGCAGAAAGCCCCAACGCGATTGTCCCTGTACCATCCTTAACCTGATTGTCCCATGCCACCGGAGTCCCCCTTGCCAGACACCCGCCAACCCATCCTCGACGAAATCGACCGCCAACTGATCGCCGCGCTGCAAATCAACGCCCGCGAAAGCGTGGCCATGCTCGCCCGTCAGCTAGGCATTGCTCGCACGACGGTGACGTCGCGTCTGGCCCGCCTGGAAAAGGCCAAGGTAATCACCGGTTATGGCGTGCGCTTGGGTCAGCGTGTGGTCGATGGTGGCTTGCAGGCCTACGTTGGGATCAAGGTGCAGCCGCGTTCCGGCAAGGACGTGCTGCGGCGCTTGAGTGCGATGGCGCAGGTGCAGCAGTTGTGCGCAGTGAGTGGCGAGTTTGATTATGTCGCGTGGTTGCGCACCGATTCGCCGGAGCAGCTCGATCAGTTGCTGGATCAGATTGGCAGCGTCGATGGGGTGGAGAAAACCACGACTTCGATCATTCTGAGCAGCAAGATTGATCGCGGGCAGCCGGTCTGAGCATTGGCCGGGCATTCTGGCTGAGCCGCTTCGCGAGCGGGCTCGCTCCCATTTTTTGGTCGGTATGCAGCCCACAATCGTCAGTCTGCACAACAATCAGGCAAAACGACGACACATTGCGTCTTATTAACGCGCTCCACGCTCCCTAGAATGGCTGGCATCTTTTCCTATACTCAGACGCGAATCCTGCGTCGGGTCGCCAATAAGGTCAGCCATGAACAAGAACAATCGCCATCCTGCAGACGGAAAAAAACCAGTCACCATTTTCGGTCCGGACTTTCCGTTCGCGTTTGACGACTGGATCGAGCATCCCGCCGGCCTGGGCAGCATTCCCGAGCAGCACCATGGCGCTGAGGTGGCGATTGTCGGCGCGGGTATTGCCGGTCTGGTGGCTGCGTATGAACTGATGAAACTCGGTTTGAAGCCGGTGGTGTACGAGGCGTCGAAACTCGGTGGTCGTCTGCGCTCGCAGGCATTCAACGGCACCGATGCCATCGTCGCCGAGCTCGGTGGCATGCGCTTTCCGGTCTCCTCCACAGCGTTCTACCACTACGTCGACAAGCTCGGCCTCGAAACCAAGCCCTTCCCCAACCCGCTGACCGGCGCGTCTGGCAGTACCGTGATCGATCTGGAGGGCGAAACCTATTACGCCGAAAGCCTGAAGGATCTTCCTGCATTGTTTCAGGAAGTGGCTGACGCCTGGGCAGATGCGCTGGAAGCCGGTTCGCAGTTCTCCGACATCCAGCAAGCCATCCGTGATCGCGATGTGCCGCGCCTGAAAGAGTTGTGGAACAAGCTGGTGCCGCTGTGGGACGACCGGACCTTTTACGACTTCGTCGCCACCTCGAAAGCCTTCGCCAAATTGTCGTTCCAGCACCGCGAAGTGTTCGGTCAGGTCGGTTTCGGCACCGGCGGCTGGGATTCGGACTTTCCCAATTCGATGCTGGAAATCTTCCGCGTGGTAATGACCAATTGCGACGATCACCAGCACCTGGTGGTCGGTGGCGTCGAGCAGGTGCCACAGGGCATTTGGCGCCATGTGCCGGAGCGCTGCGTGCACTGGCCGGCCGGCACCAGCCTGAAATCCCTGCACCGTGGCGCACCGCGTTCCGGTGTGAAGAAGATTGCCCACGCACCGCAAGGCCGTTTCGCCGTAACCGACAACAACGGTGACACCCGCGAATACGCCGCCGTCCTGACAACCTGCCAGAGCTGGCTGCTGACCACTCAGATCGAATGCGACGAAACCCTGTTCTCGCAGAAGATGTGGATGGCCCTCGACCGCACGCGCTACATGCAGTCGTCGAAAACCTTCGTGATGGTCGACCGACCATTCTGGAAGGACAAGGATCCGGAGACCGGCCGCGATGTGATGAGCATGACCCTCACCGATCGCCTGACCCGTGGCACCTATCTGTTCGACAACGGCGACGACAAGCCGGGAGTGATCTGCCTGTCTTACTCGTGGATGAGCGACGCGCTGAAAATGCTCCCGCATCCGGTAGAAAAACGCGTTGAACTGGCATTGAACGCGCTGAAAAAGATCTACCCGAAAGTCGACATCGCCGCACGGATCATCGGCGATCCGATCACCGTGTCGTGGGAAGCCGATCCGTACTTCCTCGGTGCCTTCAAGGGCGCCCTGCCCGGCCATTACCGCTACAACCAGCGCATGTATGCGCACTTCATGCAGGACGATATGCCGGCCGAGCAGCGCGGGATTTTCATCGCCGGCGACGACGTGTCGTGGACCCCGGCGTGGGTCGAAGGCGCGGTGCAGACCTCGCTCAACGCGGTGTGGGGCATCATGAAACATTTCGGCGGTTCGACACATAAAGAGAACCCGGGCCCGGGTGATGTGTTCAAAGACATCGGCCCTATCGCCCTGCCCGAGTAAGAGGATACCCCGATGCGCGTAGCCGTTTACCAATGTCCACCGCTGCCACTGGACCCCGCCGCCAACCTGCAGCGCCTGCATCAGGTAGCGATGGAGGCCAAGGGCGCCGACCTGCTGGTGCTGCCGGAAATGTTCATGACCGGCTACAACATCGGCGCCGAAGCGGTGAGCACGCTGGCCGAGGTCTACAACGGTGAATGGGCGCAGCAGATCGGCCGGATTGCCAAGGCTGCGGGTCTGGCGATCGTTTACGGTTATCCGGAGCGCACCGCCGACGGGCAGATCTACAACGCCGTGCAACTGATCGACGCCCACGGCGAGCGCCTGTGCAACTATCGAAAGTCGCATCTGTTTGGCGATCTCGACCGGTCGATGTTCAGCCCCGGTGACTCCGACTTGCCGGTGGTTGAATTGAACGGCTGGAAGCTCGGCTTCCTGATCTGCTACGACCTGGAGTTTCCGGAAAACGCGCGGCGCCTGGCCTTGACCGGCGCCGAGCTGATTGTGGTGCCGACGGCCAACATGATTCCGTTCGATTTCGTTGCCGATGTCACCGTGCGTGCCCGCGCCTTCGAAAATCAGTGCTACGTGGCTTACGCCAATTACTGCGGCCATGAAGGCGATATTCAGTACTGTGGGCAAAGCAGCATTGCCGCGCCGGACGGCAGCCGCATCGCCCTGGCAGGTCTGGACGAAGCGTTGATCGTCGGTGAACTGGACCGCCAATTGATGAACGACTCACGCCAGGCCAATCGCTATCTCAGCGATCGCCGCCCGGAGCTTTACGGCGCGCTCAACCGCCGCTAATCCGCTAGCATGGGCACTTCACTGTTCTGGAAGTGCCCATGCCTGCGCCGACTCATCCCCGCCCCCACTCTGAAACCCTGGCCAACGGCCTGCGCGTGACCCTGCGCCACGTGCCCGGTCTCAAGCGCAGCGCTGCGGCGTTGCGCGTGGCGGCCGGCAGTCATGACGTGCCGCTGGCATGGCCGGGGCTGGCGCATTTTCTCGAGCACTTGCTGTTTCTCGGCACCGAGCGTTTTCCCACAGACGAAGGGCTGATGGCCTACGTGCAACGTCACGGCGGGCAGGTGAATGCCAGCACCCGCGAGCGCACCACGGACTTTTTCTTCGAGTTGCCTGTGTCGTCCTTCAGCGCGGGGCTCGAGCGTCTGTCAGACATGCTCGCCCGGCCACGGATGAATCTGGACGATCAACTGCGTGAACGGGAAGTGCTGCAGGCGGAGTTTGTCGCCTGGTCGCAGGATCCGACAGCGCAACAGCAGTTTGCCTTGTATGAAGGTTTACCAGCGGAGCATCCGTTGCGCGGTTTTCATGCGGGCAATCGGGGCAGCTTGCAGGTCGAATCGCCAGGGTTTCAGTCGGCGCTGCAAGACTTCCATCAGCGCTTTTATCGAACCGGGCAAATGACCCTCAGTCTGGTCGGATCGCAAAGTATCGATGAGCTTCGGGAGCTGGCGCAGCAATTCGCAGCGGTGTTGCCGGTTGGGGATAAAGTTGCCCAGGCCGCACCGCCACCGTTGGCAGTGAAAAGTTACCAACAGGTCGGCGCTCACGCGAACCTGTTATTTGCTTTCGACGCGTTGTCCGAGTCATCCGCCGAGGCGATGGCCTTTCTCTGTCATTGGTTGAATAGCGCAAAACCTGGTGGATTGCTCGCATACCTGCATCAACAGAATCTGGCTGACAGCCTGAAAGCCACGCCGCTTTACCAGTTCGCCGGCCAAGCGCTGCTGCATCTTCAATTCCATGCCGACGGCGAGCAGTTGAACGCCATTCACGAACGGCTGCTGGATTGGCTGAGCTTCTTCGCCCGTCAGGACTGGACGCCGTTGCGCGAGGAATACGCCGCCCTGCTTCAGCGCCAGCAGCAAGTCAGCGGCGCATTGCAACTGGCGCGAACCGACATCGAGCAGCAAGCATTCGGCCTGTCCGAATCCGGCGCTGCCGCACTTGAGCACATCCTTCGCGAAATCGGCGTTGTGGATAACTTCAGCGATCATTGGCATCTGCCCGCCGCCAACCCTTTCTTGCGCGCCAGTGAACCGCTGGCCAACGCCGGGCTGATTCGCGGCCAGACCAGCGCCCACCGTGGCCTGCGCACCTTCGCCCAGGATCGCTCGCGCAGTCGTCGCGAGCGATCGCCGATGCAGTTCAGCCTGGCCCTGCCGGACAACAGCGATGAGGGCGCGATTTACCTGCGCTGGCAGGGCGAGACGGCGGCCAGCGCCGATCTGCGCTCAAGATTGCAGCGCAGTCTGCACCAGACCCGACAGGATGCGTCCCAAGCCGGAGTGGACTTGTCTTTCAGCGCCGCAGGTAACCAATGCCTGCTGAAAATGACCGGACTACAGGAACCGATGCCCAGCATCCTCGAGCATGCGCTGAAATGTCTGACGATGATCGACGCCGATTCGCCGCGCGACGAGGTGCAGATACCGTCGATGCCGATCCGCCAACTACTCGAAGCGTTGCCGGAAAAATGCCTGCCCACGATTGAAACCAGCGATGAGGCCAATCAGCTGTGGACAACTTCGCGCTGGGACGGCCTCGCTCTAGGCCTTAACCAACAAACCCAATCAGCCTTGGGCCTGGCGCTGAGCCGCATTCCCGGCACACCGGACAATCAGCTACCGGTGATACCGATCACCCAAGCCCAGTACCACTGGAGCCAGATCAACACCGCCTCCAGCGAACACGCCTTGCTGCTGATCTGCCCGACAGCCAGCCGCGATATTGCTGACGAAGCGGCGTGGCGCCTTGTGGCTCAGTTGTGCCAGACGCCTTTCTATCAGCGCCTGCGCGTCGAACTGCAATTGGGGTACGCCGTGTTCAGCGCGCTGCGTCAATTGCACGGCAGGACCGCGATTGTGTTTGGCGTGCAATCGCCGACGACTTCGGCCGCCGAGTTGCTCGAATATATTCAGGAGTTTTTCAACGGCATTCCCGCGTTGATCGAAACGCTCGATGAAGCAAGCCTCGAGCAACAGCGTCAAAGCCTCGCCGATCAGTTCGACGACACCACACTGTCCACCAAGGATGCCGCCGAACTCCTCTGGCAAGGCAAACTTGCCGGCCATTCGTCGGATTACCGGGAGCAGTTGGTCACGGCGATCCGGCAACTCGATCGCCAGGCTTTGCTGGCCGCTGCGCAGCGCCTGATCAATGCCGAGGGCGGCTGGCATTGCCTGGCCAATGAATCGATGCCGGACGCGCCGTGGCAAGTGACAAACTGATCATTACCGAGGCTGCAAGGAGCTTTCTCAAAGATTCACGGGTCACGGCGTTGAAATTTTGAGTAACATAGCCGCCTAACTAATTGGAACATCACCGCGCTGCCGTGGACTATAACTATGGATAGCGCTATCCCAACCCTCAGAAGGAGACATCTCATGGCCTGGACCAAACCTGCTTACACCGACCTGCGTATCGGCTTCGAAGTCACCATGTACTTCGCCAGCCGCTGAGTTCTGCTCACGCAGAATCGCAGTGCAACGCCTCGGCTCGCCGAGGCGTTTTATTTTCCGCGTTGAAATGATGGAGCGTTCATGTTCGTCCAGATTCTGGGTTCGGCCGCCGGTGGCGGTTTTCCGCAGTGGAACTGCAACTGCGTCAACTGCGCAGGCTTTCGCGACGGCAGCCTGAACGCCAAGGCCCGTACCCAATCGTCCATCGCCATTTCCGATGACGGCGTTAACTGGGTGCTGTGCAATGCCTCGCCGGACATCCGCGCGCAACTGCAAAGCTTCGCCCCGATGCAACCGGGCCGCGCCCTGCGCGACACCGGCATCAGCGCGATCATCCTGATGGACAGCCAGATCGACCACACCACCGGCCTGCTCAGCCTGCGCGAAGGCTGCCCGCATCAGGTCTGGTGCACGGACATGGTTCACGAAGACCTGAGCACCGGTTTTCCCTTGTTCAAAATGCTCACCCACTGGAATGGCGGGCTGGACTGGAACCGTATCGAGCTCGACCAGAGCTTCACCGTAGCGGCCTGCCCGAACCTGCGTTTCACACCGTTACCGTTGCGCAGCGCCGCGCCGCCGTATTCGCCGCACCGTTTCGATCCGCATCCGGGCGACAACATCGGTTTGATCGTTGAAGACCTCAGCACCGGCGGCAAGCTGTTCTACGCGCCGGGACTGGGCAAGGTCGATGCGCCGTTGCTGGAAATCATGGCGGACAGCGATTGCCTGCTGGTCGACGGCACGCTGTGGGATGACGATGAAATGCAGCGCCGTGGCGTCGGCACCCGCACCGGTCGCGAGATGGGCCATCTGGCACAGAACGGCGCCGGCGGCATGCTCGAAGTGCTGGAGCAGTTGCCCGAGCAACGCAAGGTGCTTATCCACATCAACAACACCAACCCGATCCTCGACGAGGATTCGCCGGAGCGTGCCGAACTTGCGCGGCGTGACGTTGAAGTAGCGTTTGATGGCATGAGTATCGTGCTTTAAGCAATCGAGACCGCTGCGCGGTCTATCGCGAGCAGGCTCACTCCTACAATGGAATGCGATCAACTGTGGGAGCGAGCCTGCTCGCGAAGAGGCCAGCACAGACACCAGAGATTTCCAGGGTTGTTCCCGGAGAACAGACATGACCGACACCCCGCTGTCCCCCGCCGAATTCGAAGCGGCCCTGCGCGCCAAGGGCGCCTACTACCACATCTACCACCCTTACCACGTGGCGATGTACGAAGGCCGCGCGACCCGCGAGCAGATTCAGGGCTGGGTCGCCAACCGCTTCTACTATCAGGTGAACATTCCCCTGAAAGACGCGGCGATCCTTGCCAATTGCCCGGATCGGGAAATCCGCCGCGAGTGGATTCAGCGCTTGCTCGACCACGACGGCGCACCCGGTGAAGATGGCGGCATCGAAGCCTGGCTGCGTCTGGGCCAGGCTGTTGGCCTCGACCCAGACCAATTGCGTTCTCAGGAGCTGGTGCTGCCCGGCGTGCGTTTCGCTGTCGATGCCTACGTCAACTTCGCCCGTCGCGCCAGTTGGCAGGAGGCCGCCAGCAGCTCGCTGACCGAACTGTTCGCGCCGCAGATCCACCAGTCGCGCCTCGACAGCTGGCCGCAGCATTACCCGTGGATCGACCCGGCCGGTTACGAATACTTCCGCACCCGTCTCGGTCAGGCGCGGCGTGACGTCGAGCATGGGCTGGCGATCACCCTTGAGCACTACAAGACCCGCGAAGGCCAGGAGCGCATGCTGGAAATTCTCCAGTTCAAACTGGACATTCTTTGGAGCATGCTCGATGCCATGAGCATGGCCTACGAACTGAACCGTCCGCCGTATCACAGCGTGACCGAACAACGGGTCTGGCATAAAGGAATTACCTTATGAATTTCGACCGCAGCAAAGTGCCGAGCTGGCGCCCGGGCTATCGCTTCCAGTACGAACCGGCGCAAAAGGGCCATGTGTTGCTGTACCCGGAAGGCATGATCAAGCTCAACGAAACGGCCGCGCTGATTGGCGGCCTGATTGACGGTGAGCGCGATGTCGCGGCAATCATTGCCGAACTCGACAAGCAGTTCCCCGGCGTGCCCGAGCTCGGTGACGACGTCGAGCAATTCATGGAGGTTGCCCGTGAGCAACACTGGCTCACCCTTGGCTGATCTGCCGGCCAAACCGCAAGTCGGCCTGCCGCTGTGGCTGCTCGCCGAGCTGACCTACCGCTGCCCGTTGCAATGCCCGTATTGCTCAAACCCACTGGATTTCGCCGAGCAGGGCAAAGAGCTGACCACCGAGCAATGGATCAAGGTGTTCCGCGAAGCGCGGGAGATGGGCGCGGCGCAATTGGGCTTTTCCGGCGGCGAACCGCTGGTGCGTCAGGACTTGGCCGAACTTATCCGTGAAGCGCGGCAGTTGGGTTTCTACACCAACCTGATCACCTCCGGCATTGGCCTGACCGAGCAGAAAATCAGCGACTTCAAAAAGGCCGGGCTTGATCACATCCAGATCAGTTTTCAGGCCAGCGACGAGCAAGTGAACAACCTGCTCGCGGGCTCGAAAAAGGCCTTTGCGCAGAAGCTGGAAATGGCTCGTGCAGTGAAGGCCCACGGCTATCCGATGGTGCTGAACTTCGTCACCCATCGGCACAACATCGACAAGATCGACCGCATCATCGAACTGTGCATTGCGCTGGAGGCTGACTTCGTCGAACTCGCCACTTGCCAGTTCTACGGCTGGGCGCAGCTCAACCGTGTTGGCCTGCTGCCGACCAAGGAGCAACTGGTGCGCGCCGAACGCATCACCAACGAATACCGGGCCAAGCTGGAAGCCGAAGGGCATCCGTGCAAGCTGATTTTCGTCACTCCGGACTACTACGAAGAACGCCCGAAAGCCTGCATGAACGGCTGGGGCAGCATCTTCCTGACCGTCACCCCGGACGGCACCGCCCTGCCCTGCCATGGTGCCCGCCAGATGCCGGTGCAGTTTCCCAACGTGCGCGATCACAGCATGCAGCACATCTGGTATGACTCGTTCGGCTTCAACCGTTTTCGCGGTTACGACTGGATGCCCGAGCCATGCCGCTCTTGCGACG